>SVCR01000097.1 GCA_015058265.1 Clostridiales bacterium | reverse complement strand
ACACTTCTTGATAAAATAGACAATATCAGTTTGGGCGGAGGTACCAATCAGCAGCTAGGTCTGCAGAAAGCGATTGATAAGTATCAGAAGAATACGAGTTTCTATAATGAACATTATGCAGGCCGCAAACACGTAGTAGTTCTCGTAACTGATGGTGCACCTAACCAGACAGGTGTAAATTGGACAACGATAGGAGCTACTGCTAATACTCTGAAGAACCTGACAGATGATTTCGGCCACAAAACAGAACTGTATACCATGGGACTGAGTCTTGCTGACGTGGGTCCTAACCAGGCAGGGCTGTTCGGAGTCGCTTCAGGAAGCAGTTATCAGTATGCAGCGGAAGATGCAGCTCAGATCATCAATGCCGTTACCAAGATTGTCGACGGCATATTCGTGCAGGCCAATCTTGTCGGGGATGTCAAGGATGTCATAGATCCGGCCTTCTACCCTGTAAACAAGGCCAACGGAATGCCGCTTGCGGAAAATGATTGGATCAAATTAGACGGAACAAGAACCAATGCCGGCGCAAGTGATGCGGCAGGACAGGTCAAGAAGGATTCTTCAACGGGGAACTGGTATGTGGAGTGGAAAGATCAGAGCATAGATTGGCCGACTACAGATTCGAATGGTGCGATACTGGAGCCGGGCTGGCACGGAACTGTCTTCGTGAAGGCGAAAGAGGATTTCCTCGGCGGGAATGGTATCAGCACTAACGCAGACGGAAGCCAGCTGGAAGCAAAGAAGTATATCGTACGCGGAGAGTCACAAGCACATGATCTTCCTTCCGGTGATCATACGACCACGTTCGAGACACCTTACGTCAATATAGATGAGCTTGACGTTACTAAGAACGACACAGAGTGGACGGTCTATCTCGGCACGAATGTTGATCCACTGGAGGAAGTCAAAGCGCTTTGGGAAAAGGTGAAGATCAAGGAAGTTGTAACGAAGACAGATGACGACCATCGTATTTCTACGGACGGCAGACTTACATACGCTTATGCGGCCAATACCAATGACAACAGGCCGGAGGCCAATGGAAGAGAGGAGCTATCGCCTGAGGATATTGGTATCACATTGACAGATGATGACTGGAGAGATCTGATCAACGGACAGTCCAAGTTCTTCACTTACAGTGCCTACGACCATGAGGGTGTTGGTTCGATCATGATCAGCCTGAAGCAGGAAGTAGTTTCGGGAGAGAAGGACCTGAAGGAATCTCCTCACGAAACGACCGTTACGGGGAATGCAGTAGAAAAGTATACTCTTACCTTCAGCTATAGGCCGTCAGGAGCTAACATCTCTGACTGGCATACCGGATCATATGGTTCCAACATGGCAGGAGCCAGAGCCGGCAACATCCAGAAGGACAATACACACATCATAAATGTGTATGTTAAAGGCCTTCAGATCACTAAAGTAGATCTTAATGATCGGATCTTGCCGGGAGCAAAATTTGCTCTGTATCGCACAGCACGAGCCGGTGAAACGGATGTGATGGAGATAGAAGGAGGACAGTACTGCAAGGTCGCAGATCTCGATACCAGCTCGACAGGTATCGCGGTACTGAATCGGATCGGATTGCTGCAGGCCGGAGAACAGTATTACCTTGTAGAAACACAGGCTCCGCCGGGATATGAACCTATCCCGCCGATCCCTGTTGATCTGAGCATTTCAGATGTTTTCACACCGAAACCGGGTACAGCGACACAGATAACGAAGCCGGATTCGGGTATCTATGACTGGGTACAGAACACAGCACTGATATTGAGTGCTGATAGTGGTGTAAAGCGCACGGATGCGGATAATACTGTGGATCTTACTAACAGTGGAACTGCAAATTCACAGAATGAGATCATCTATTATCGAATCATCAACAATCCGGGAGTCGAATTGCCTTCTGCCGGCGGACCGGGAACGACTTTGATCTACATATTTGGCAGCATCCTTCTGCTCGGCAGCGTGATCGTGCTGGCAGGAAGAGCAAGAGCAGAACGAAATTGACCGGATAAATAAAACAGTATTGTAATAACTGTTTTTAGCCACATCAGGCGGCCCCAATTCAGAGGACCTAGAGTCCTCCTTAGAGGGGTCGCCTATTTAAGTGTTCTCGATTCGCCACCAATGACGCTTGTAATGACGCTGTTTCAGGTATATTAAGGGAAGAAAATGGATTCTTGTAATACTTGGAATTTCAATATGTTGAGCAACGACCAACTAATTGGACTTAATAAAATCTTAATAATAGTTTATCGGGTGTTTTGCTTGGATGTAAGGCGGTTGGTCAAGTATAATTTAAATGACTAATAATAGCCATAATAGGCATGAAACACATAGTTATTATTTGGGTATAGACTAGTTAATTTCTTCAACTGTTAATTAATAGGTACGGGATTGGGACAGCTTTAGTAATAACAGTTTTGTCACTGTAATGTGTTGATACTCGGGGCAGACTATTAAACTGTGAGGCTCGCTATGAGAAATACAGACAGACTATACAAAATAATACAGGAATTCATGACGAACGATCGGAGGCACGTGTCGAAGCGGAGAGCTTTCGTCCGGGCGCTTTCGATTTTTGTTGTTTTTGTCATGACATATATGCTGGTTTTGCCGGCATTTACCCTCGATGAGAAATCTGCTGTTGAGCAGGGCGGTATCGATGTGCCTTCTGCAGCTGTGCAGGAAGAGGAGAAGTCCGAACCTGCGGATGCGGAAGAAAAGGCTGACAGTTCTGATCAGTCTGATAAAACAGACGAGGAAGCCGCTGACAAGGAAGACAGCAACAAAGAAGATGGCGACAAGCAGGACGCTGACAGCAGTCAGGCTGACGCAGACGACAAGAAGGATGAACCGGCTGCAGCTTCTGAGGATGAGGATAAAGACGATTCCGAAGAGAAGGATGAAGAGGAAGCCAAAGAGCCTCTCAGCGAACTCGTATTCAAAGGCGACGGCTACACTGTGACCGTGACCACCAAGGGCGAGAAGTTCCCTGCAGATACTGAGCTCAAAGTCAAAGAGATCGAGAGAAAAGACAACACTAAGCTGTACGACTCATACGAGAAGAGCGCTAAAGAAGCGATCAAGGATGAAGATGAAGTCAGCTACTCACCGGAACTGGCTTTCGCAAAATTCTATGACATCACAATGTACTCCGATGGTTCGGAGTATGAACCGAAATCACCGGTTGAGGTGAACATAACTTATGACAAGGCTCTTCAGAAGAATCTGAAAGCCGAGAAGTCTGAGAACGTCAGGGTAATACACTTTGCCAATGATGAGAACGACGGAAAAGTCACGATAGGCGGCAATAAGGTCACTCCTGAGGTGATCGCTAATAAGGACATCGATGTCACGATCAACAAGGATAAGATGACCGAAGCCACTTTCGCGGCAGAGACATTCTCTGTTTACGCTGTCGTATACACCGTCGACTTCCACTGGGGCGTCAACGGCAAGCAGTTCGACTTTGGCATTCCCGGAGGCGGAGTGATCACCCTCGGACAGATCGCTGAAGCCTTTGGCATAGGCACAGACAGAGACGCTCAGGGCACGGACGGCGCTGAGTCTATCACAGTCAGCGATGACACTAAGGAATTCCTTGAGAACGTTGAGAGAGTCGAGTTCTCGGATCCTGAGCTGATCTGGACGGGCAAAGCGGACGAAGATACAACAGCGGGAGACCTGATCAAAGCAAACGGCCTCAAGCCGGAATTTTCCGCTGACCTCACAGCAGCGCAGAAGAAGGCAGTCGAGGACAGAGCGATAGATAAGGGCGACTGGGCGCTGATCAGCCTCAAGCCTTTCATCACAGAAGAGACTCTCACGATCGTCATGAATAACGGCGAGACCTTCGTGGTCAAAGTCACAGACGGTCAGATCAAGAGGACCATCATGACAGCTAACGGTGAGACTTACGAGATCACCGTCGCTTATGATGAAGATGCAGAGATCCCGGCTGGCGCTGAGCTGAAAGTTGAAGAGATCCTGCCTGATGACGAGAGATATCCTGAATACTATAAGCAGTCTCTCGAGGCAGCCGGCATCAGCTTACCTGAAGAAGGCACTATGGCAGGTACCCTGGAAGACGCAGTTGACTCTATCACAGACGCTGTTGCTGAAGCAGATCCGGATCTCGCCGAAGCACAGGAAGCGGTACAGGCTGAAAGAGAATACGCTCGCGTATTTGATATAGAGATCCAGGCTGACGGACAGAAGGTCGAGCCTAAAGCAGACGTATACACCTCGATCAAACTGCTCGACGCTCCTAGCAGCGTTGAGACAGACCTCAAGGTCGTACACTTTGCCGGAGCAGGCACAGAACTGATGGATGCAGAGGTCAACGACGGAGAGACAGCCGGCGAAGCCGAACTCAACTTCACCACCAACGAATTCTCAGTATATACAGTAGTCAATGCAAACGGATCAACCAACCTGAACGGCCAGACATTCGCATTGGTAAGCGGAATTGCCGAAGATAACGGTGAAGCCGGTTGGTGGGAGAAGGATTGGCAGACTACTGATTACTATACGCAGGTGGTCAATGCCCATGCAATGACAGATGAAGAATTGACAATAAAACTGTGGGATGGTGCAAATGGCGTCAAGGGAATAGGTTCTATAGGCGTCCATGCCTGGACTGAGGGATCCAACAGCTATGTAGGCGGTGATGTTCCGGAATATCATTTTGAATCCGTAGGAAATAATAAATACATCATATATGTAGTCAAGAATGGAACGAACTATTACATAGATCAATACAATAATGATCAAGAGACGGTTAGTCTATCAAATAACCGTAGTTGGGCAACTGAGTTCAGTGTTGATGCGAATAGTGATGGAACAGTTCTGATACACAATGGGAATTGGTATTTGCATAACACCTCCGATTCGCAAGTATCTAGTTTTGATGAGTGGAGAAGCCGTAACTATACAATGACATGGAATAACTCTACACCAACCGGTAATGAGTACAAGTTCAAGCTCTGTAAAAAGTCTGATGACTATGATTCATATGCTGCCAAGAAGGTTTCAGTTCAGGATGTAGACAGCACTAAGACTGTCATAATCTATCGCAAGATCGTAGAGGAGGATGGAACTGAACATCTGTATGCTGTTGCTCATGACGGCAGCTTGTTCCGTATTTATGATGGCGGTGACAGCGTATATTGGCGTGAGACAGATAAGAATCTGCACTGGGTAGTGGATACAATTGAGGGCAGGACATACGTTCATTCTCCGGAATCTGAGGGAACACCGGTTGTTTACATCAGTCCATTCAAGACTACTGATCAGATCATATCAACCAATCAGACCTCAGTCTACCTGACTGGCAAGACCGATGGTAAATATGGATCACCTATCGAGGTATGGGATCAGGAGGCATATGATTATGCAGGACTCCATGTAAATGAATCAGGCTCTTCTGTTGTCCTCCAGACCGGTACTCGCGTCTCAGGAACATCGGATGAGTTCCTGTTTGCAGAAGTCAGTTCGATGCCTCCTGCTGAGAAGACTCGGGTGGATACAGTAGATAGTGAAAAACTCGGCGTGCATATTACAGTATTTGACTATGGTCGTGTCGGTCACGAATACAGTGCCGGAGACAAATTGCAAGATATGACTGACATAGTCGGATCGAAAGCATATACTCCTCATGGGGCTCAGGCACTGGTTACTCCATATCTTAGCGCATTGAATAATGGTGTCCCTGTCAGCAGTTCGGCGGGTGCCATGGATGGGCTGTTCAAGGATGATAGTGTTGCTTCAATCGACGGAGCGGCTACATACGTGAAGTCCGGAGTAACAGATCTGTTCCTCGCCAGCTACTATAATGAGAGCGGGATGTTCCGCTATAGATCTGAAGACAACTATGCATATCTTGGCAGGGATGGTGAGACCAGCTTCAAGGTCTATCAGCAGGTCGGGTCACCATACCCAACTGAGAATGTTATCGGACACCCATATTACTACCACGGACACTACATGCCGTTCAATGACTTGGATACCAGTCAGGTGACCAGCAGGTTAGTCGATCAGTACGGAACATCTGAACTGGATCTTGGCGATGGTCGTACATATGAAGACGTTTACGGTGTCGAAGGTGTACCAAATTACTACACAGGTATGAAGATTGAAGCCGACTTTACTCAGCCTCGAAATGGTCAGCTTGAGAACGGCGATGACATGATCTTCAAGTTCACCGGCGACGACGATATGTGGGTATATATCGATGGCGTTCTTGTTCTGGATATAGGCGGTATCCATGAGCCGCTCAGCGGAACTATCAATTTCAGAACAGGTAAAGTCACGAACCCGGCAGGTTCAAGTCTTGCAGGAACTAAAACTCTTTACGAGATTTTCATGGCCACAAGGAATAATCCGAATACACCGCAAGAGATCAAGGATAAGATCGACTCCATCCAGTGGAAGGATGTCGATGGAAATGGAACGCCGGATACATTCGCGGATTACGGAAACCACAGCTTTGGCGCTTTCTATATGGAGCGTGGTGCAGGTGCTTCCAACCTGGATATCGCTTTCAACCTGAAGACGGTGCTGACCGATCAGTTCACAGTCGGAAAAGAGCT
>SVCR01000096.1 GCA_015058265.1 Clostridiales bacterium | reverse complement strand
ATGGAGATCAAGACAGTCCTCGAGGAGATGCAGGTCAAGGAATAATAATCCGCCCGTAATATCTGCTTTCATCAGGTGTATGTGAGCGCGTATCATCTCAGGAATAACAACAAAACAGGCAATTCACACTATACGTGAATTGCCTGTTTTTTACATGTTACGGTTAGCAGATCAGGATCCTGTATACCTCTGCCTGACATCAGTATCCGCCAGGCGGATCTACTCTGCATCTCCCATTGCTTCCATCTTCTTTCCGAGCGCAAATACGAATTCCTTCAGAGCTTTGACATGAGCATCTGCTTCGATCCTGGCTTCATCAGCGCGTCCGTTGTTGATAGCTTCCATGATCCTGTTGTGCTGCTCTGCAGTTGACTCATAGAGAGAAAAGTCATTGTAATACAGATATCTGAATCTGAGCGAAAGCTCCTGAACGTAGTTCACCAATTCGCTGAGAGTCTCATTTCCGCTGCAGGATACGATGAAGTTGTGAAACTTCTCATCGAGCTCAATGATCCGCTCTTTGTCTGCAGTTTCGAGTGCTTCTTCATATTCCTTAGCTATCTCTTTGAGCTGGACCTTCTCTTCTTCTGTGATCCTCTCCGCAGCAAGCTTGGCAACGAAGCCCTCCATGTCCTCTCTTACTTCGAAGACATCCAGCATATCCTTGATGGAAATATTCGCGACATAAGCGCCTCTTCTCGGTTCTACTTTGACAAGCCCGTCATCAGCAAGTCTCTTGATAGCTTCTCTGATAGGTGTCCTGCTCACATTCATCTTTTCGGACAGATCGATCTCCATCAGTCTTGTCTGTGAAACGATCTCTCCTGTCAGTATTTTATGTTTCAATTCAAGGTAAACCAGATCTTTAAGCGGCTTCTGCACTTTCAGCTGTATTTCCATCATTTCGAACACTCCTTGTTATTACTTAAAACCCTCATAATATCTCATGCTTCATCAGAGCCTGTCTCTGTGAGCCAAATTCGCCATTCTTTCTCTGCTCTTTCCTTCATATAGGCAAAGTCAGAGTCTGCTTCACTGTGTTCCTGATAATACGCGATCATCGTAGGACCGCTTCCGCTCATCAGTACAGTATCCGCATTCAGATTCTCCTTCATGAACGCCCGCAGATTTGCTGCCTCAGGATAGCTGTTCAGAGTATAATCCTCGAGATCATTCACGAACAGCGGCGCAGGATCGATCAGATCGGAAGCCGCATGACCGCTCGCCTCGTGTATTGCGTCTATTGCCTCATACGCGTCACGGGTCGATACCGATATGCCGGGATTAGCCATTATTATCCGCCGGCGGATCGGCTCTGCGGGAACTACGATGTCGCCGATCCCGCTGATCCATGCAGCGGTGCTCGCCTCCCCGAGTCCTTCAAGACCGGCGAGCGCGCCGGCGTTGCGCTTCGCGTTCATCAGCAGCGAGAATGGCACATCTGCCCCTACCCTTGCTCCGCATTCCATCAGCTCTCTTAAGCTGAACGGACTGCCCAGCAGCTGATTGAGCCCCAGCATGCAAGCGGCGGCATTGCCGCTGCCTCCTGCGATCCCTGCAGCTACGGGGAGCCTCTTGTCCAGCTCCACAGTCAGCTCGGACGGGATCGCCCTGCCCTGCATTCTTACAGGATCAGCACTGACCTTATCGAGAACAGCCTTGATCCCCCTGAAAGCCAGATTGCTCATATCAGCAGGTATTGTTTTTGCGTCCGTACATAAATATACAACAACATCGTCAATAGTGCAATTGGGGAAATTGTATTTTGTTCCATTTTGAGGACATTTTGTTATTTTAATAACATCATACAAGCCGATCCCCTGCATCAGTGACCTGATATTGTGGTATCCGTCATCCCTTCTCCCTATAACTTCGAGCGAAAGATTGATCTTGGCATACGCTTTCAGAATGATCGAGTCTGACCCGTTATTGACTTTTACCCCTACATCAGTCATTTCATCCTCCGGTGTCTGTTCAACCGGGAGCAAAGCTCCTGAGATCATCAGTGAGGGATTGCGACCCACCACTGATGGTCGAAAACGGAATCCGCCGCCTTAGAGGCGGGGGACATCCGGCGTCTGTTATTCAGGCAATAAACAGGGGAGCCTTCAGAGCCCCCCTTGCTTCTGTTTCAGTAATCTTGTTTTTCTTTATCTCTTCTTAGCCCTCTTAGCTTCTCTGGCTGCTTTTTCCGCTTTGGCTGCTCTTGCCTCGGCTTTTCTCTCAGCTCTGAGTGCTTCGATAGATCTGTCAGCTTTGTTCACCGGTGCAGGTGCATGCACATGATAAACATTGTTGAGAAGCTCAGCGCAGTTCTCTATCTTCTTCTCCTGGACCGGCTCAGAGGACTTGTTCTTGCGCGCTCTCTTCTTAGCCGCCTTCTCCTCTTTCTTAGCCTGCTCAGCCATTACTTCCTCGACAGACTTGCCTGTCCTCTTCGCCTCTTTATAAGGATTGAATGCTTCCTTAGGCTCGTCCTTCTTCTCTTTCTCTTCTTCGTCTTTCTTATTATTCTGACGAACAGTGAGAATCATGATACCGCCGAACATGATGAACATCATGGCCATGTTGACCATGTTGTTGATTCGCTGGTTGTATGTCTTGAAGCTTATCTTCTGCTCTTTATCGAGGACGTTCCCATCGTTGTCGACAAGTCCCGCACCGATAGTGAGGGTATACTCTGTATTGTTCTTAGCAACAAAACCCTCATCGATATCCGCTACTACGAGGACCAGACCGTCATCTGCATCGCTGAAAAGCACTTTGACAGGAACAGCAGTCCCCTCTTCATCCACTATGCTGAAAAGACCTTCATCAACAGCCTTAGCCTTGTCTGAATTGATAGGATTGCTGAACTTGAGCTTGACTCCGAGGTTCTCCATCGAAGTATTCTTCTGGCCGTCTTCCGGATAGGATGATTCCAGCTCCAGTCCCCCTGCAGCGAAGCTGCATACCGAACCTGCCATTATCATGATCGCCGCAAGCAGTGCGATCAGGCTTCCCCTTTTCATATCTGTTACTTCCTCCGTTATTCTTTATTCCACATCTGCGTTCCTGACATTCTCACGCAGAGTTTTATTCTCTTCTCTTCTTTTCCTGAAAAAATCTCTCAGCTGCCGGCTGCATTCTTCTTCAAGAACGCCTGTGACTACCTCGATCCTGTGATTGAGTCTGTCGTTAGCCGCTATGTTCATCACTGAGCCGCAGGCTCCGGTCTTGGGATCGTTCGCTCCGATCACCAGCCGCGGGATCCTTGCCAGCACCATCGCCCCGGCACACATGCTGCACGGTTCGAGGGTAACATACACAGTAGTATCAGGAAGCCATTTTGCTCCAGCAGCCTGCTCCGCCTCTTCAAGCAGCAGCATCTCTGCGTGAGCACCGGATCTTCCGGCAGTTTCCACGAGATTGTGAGCTCTTGCGATGATCTCGCCATTCCTTACGGCAACCGCGCCAACAGGAACCTCTCCCTCAGCAGCAGCTGCAGCCGCTTCTTTTATGGCTTCGAGCATGAAGCGTTCATCTTCACTTGAGCACACTATTTCTTCAAAAACCATAGCTGGAATATTCTATCACAACGGACCTTCAAATTACAACAATTTCCGGACATTAGCGCCATTGCTTGTTCAAACCGATGACACTAAAGTAAGACTGGCAGCCTCCCGACCTCATATCTTGAGAACGAGATGCTTGATAAGCAGCAGTATCGGGTTGACATCATAGATGACTCCCGCGATCTGAGAGTTATGGATAGCCGTTATCATATCCGGCACCTTGTCAGGCGCGATCAAAGTCGTCAGAGGGACCAAAGCCGCAACTACTACGAACGCAATAAACGCCCCTCGAATGACTCCGAGGACGAAGCCCAGAACCCTGTCGAGGAAGCCTATGACCACGGTATTCTTACGCAAAGCTTTATATATCAAACGAATGATAGTAAAAATGAGCCAGCATGCGAGCATGACAAGAGCAAAAGCCAGTATACCCAGAGCTATCTCCGTCAGTCTGTCTGCCGCCGCTTCAGCGGTCTTATCCGCCAGATCGCTGACTACGCTGCTGAGAGACTTTGGCATAGAATCCGAATAAGGATCCGCGCTCCCGCCTCCCGACAGCATATTGCCGACGATCTCGCCGGACGTAGCTTCAGCCTGCTCAGCTGCCTGCTCCTCTGCCTGCCTTCTTACTATTTTAAAGATATGGGAGTAGAGAGTATCGTTCAACCTGGTCCCTGCAAGATAATCAGCGACCTTGTTTGAATACATGACACTGACGGCCAGTCCGACAAAAAAGCCGACGATCCTGAGCACTGTATCTCCGATGCCCTTCGCTGCTCCCTTAATAGCCGCTATTGCGACTACCAATCCTATTAATCCGTCCACCATCCACCATTCAATAGTATGCATGACCCTATTATACATTATTCCGGCGTCTGTTCAACCAGGAGCAAAGCTCCAACAAGCTCGCTTGATTGGAGCGAGCGACGCCGTCAACAGACGCCGGGAGCTTCAGCTCCTGAGAGCGTCGGTCGGGGATTGTACCCACCACCGACGGTCGAACATGGAACCCGCCGCCTATAGAGGCGGGGGACATCCGGCGTCTGTTATATTTGTTTTTTTCATAGCACTATCCAATTAATGGTACATTGCCATTATCAGATTTGTTGACGCTTCAACTCGCACGGTGCTATTATAAATATGTTAGATAATTGTGCTATTTCTGTACTCAGCAATGCATGACTATCATTCCGAAAGGATTATTAACAAACACTTTTATTTACCTATTTGTTAAAGGAGAGTAGAGCAATGATTGATCCAAAAGAACTGAAGTACACCAAAGACCATGAATGGCTGCGTTACGAAGGAGATTTCGCTTATGTAGGTATTTCCGATTTCGCTCAGTCCGAACTTGGTGACCTTGTATTCGTTAACCTTCCTGAGGTAGACGATGAAGTAGTTGCAGGAGAGGCATTCGGCGATGTTGAGTCCGTAAAGGCTGTTTCCGATGTTATGTCCCCTGTTACAGGTGTAGTTGTTGAGATCAACGAGGAGCTCCTTGATGACGCTTCCCTCATCAACAGCGATCCTTACGGCGCTTGGTTCATCAAAGTCGGCAACATCACAGGCGAAGAAGACATGCTCTCAGCAGAAGAGTATGACAAATTTATCGAAGAGGCTTAATCAGCCGAAAAACCAATATGAGACTGTCTTTTGAGGTGCAGTCTCTATCCTCTGTATATCAGGCCGGCAGATTCCGGTCTGATCCACTAATAATGTAAGGAGGCAAAAAATTGGGCACTTTTATTCCTAACACCAAGGAAGAGCAACTTAAAATGCTCAACGAGATCGGGTATAAGGATTTCGACGACCTCTTTAAAGTAATCCCTGATGCCGCTAAGGTCAAAGGCGAGCTCAACCTTCCTGACGGAATGTCCGAGATCGAAGTAGACCACAAAATCGAAGGGCTTGCTGCTAAGAACGTCGTATTCCGCTCCATCTTCCGCGGTGCCGGCGCATATAACCACTATGTACCTGCTGCAGTAGATGCGATCGCTAACAAGGAAGAGTTCCTTACAGCTTATACACCGTATCAGGCAGAGATCAGCCAGGGTATCCTTCAGTCGATCTTCGAATATCAGACAATGATCGCTGAGATCACCGGCATGGATATCGCCAACGCGTCAATGTATGACGGTGCATCAGCTGCTGCAGAAGCATGCTGGATGTGCAAAGACCGCAGACACAGCACCATTTATGTATCCGGTGCTATAGATGAGAGAATTCTCAACGTTATCAACACTTACTCATTCGGAAGAGAGAGCAAGGTCGTAGTAATTCCTGCTAAGGACGGAGTTACAGACAAAGAAGCTCTCAAGGCTGCACTCGCAGATGATCCTGCAGCTTCCTGCTTCCTGATGCAGTATCCTAACTTCTACGGGATCGTTGAAGATGCAGACGAGCTCTGCCAGATCACACACGATGGCGGCGCTAAGTTCATCATGTATGTACATCCGCTTTCACTGGGCGTTCTGAAGAACCCTGGCGAGATCGGCGCAGACATCGCAGTCGGTGAGGGTCAGCCTCTCGGACTCGGTCTCGAATTCGGCGGACCATACCTCGGACTTCTTGCTACCAAGCAGGAGAACATGCGTCAGATCCCGGGCAGACTTATCGGTGAGACAGTAGATACCAGAGGCGAAAGAGGTTTCGTTCTCACTATCCAGGCAAGAGAGCAGCACATCCGTCGTGAGAAGGCAAGCTCCAACATCTGCTCCAACGAAGCGCAGTGTGCTCTGAAGGCAGGCATCTATCTGTCAACGATCGGACCTAAGGGCTTTGAAGATGTAGCTACACTTTGCTCATCCAAAGCACATTACATGGCAGCTGAGCTCGAGAAGATCGGCATGAAGAGATGCTTCGAGGGCGAGTTCTGGAACGAATTCGCTACTACATGCCCTGATGCAGACAAGCTGCTCGCAGCTCTCGAAGAGAAGGGTATCCTCGGTGGACTCAAACTCTGCTGCGGCTGCTGTGACAGCGGCTGTGATACAGACTGCATCCTTTGGTGCTGCACAGAGCTGAACAGCAAAGAAGATATCGACGAAGTCATAGCTATCGCAAAG
>SVCR01000095.1 GCA_015058265.1 Clostridiales bacterium | reverse complement strand
TATAATCAATCCGTACAGGCCATGGACCAGAAGCGTGGATACCATCGACGGCACCATGAGTCATATCCTCGGTTCAATGAGGCTCGATCACATATATATGCTGGCCAATCCTAATCTTGGCTACGCCACCACAGTTAGTGAATTCATGGAGGGACTGAACAGAGTCGATGAGCTCCTCGACGGCTTTACCGTCGTGAACAGCGCATGCATTCGCAGAGACATCTGCGATGAAGCCAAAGAGCTGACCGATAAAGCGCTCATACCGATCGATCTGTTCCTGACCTATTCATGGGTTGATTAAATAGATGTTGTATCAATTTAAGGAGGGAATTACATGGCAAGAATCGAAATCACTACGGAAGCTTGCAAATCATGCTCCTACTGCGTCATCTCATGCCCTAAAAAGTGCCTCGAGATCGGCAGTGATGTTAACTCCAAGGGATACCTCTACGCTGTATCTGCAAGACCGGAGGACTGCATCGGATGCGCTATGTGCGCTCAGATCTGCCCTGAGTCAGCGATCGAGGTATGGAGATAGGAAAGGAGACTGAAATGGCAGAACGTGTATTTATGAAGGGCACCGAGGCTATCGCTGAGGCAGCCGTAAGAGCAGGATGCCGCTTCTTTGCAGGCTATCCTATCACACCGCAGAACGAGATCCCTGAGTACATGGCAAGAAGACTTCCTGAAGTAGGCGGTACTTTTGTTCAGGGCGAGAGCGAAGTTGCATCCGTCAACATGCTTTACGGAGCTGCTTCGACAGGTATCAGAGCAATGAGCTCATCCTCATCATGCGGTATCTCCCTTTACAGTGAAGGCGTTTCTTACTGTGCATCAGCACGTATCCCGATGGTATACGTAAATGTACAGAGAGGCGGCCCTGGAATCGGAGCTATCCAGCCGGCACAGCAGGACTACCTGCAGGCAACTAAGGCTTCCGGTAACGGCGGATTCAGAATGATCGTACTCGCACCGGATTCAGTCCAGGAATGTGTTGACATGGTTTACGAGGCATATGACCTCGCTGAGAGAGATCAGAACCCTGTACTCGTACTTACAGACGGAGTTATGGGAACAATGATGGAGCCGGTAGTACTTCCTCCTATGAAGAGTGATGAAGAGCTCGCTGCATGCAGAGCTAAGTTTGCTGACAGAGCTATCGTAGGACATCCTCTCGGACAGCAGGCTTACTGCAGACCTGGTTCGGTAGGTGACGGACAGGAGAAGGAGAACATCAAGGCTGCTGCACTGTATGAGACATGGGACAAGGACATCAGAGTTGAAGAGTTCATGATGGATGATGCAGAGATCGTATTCGCTGCATACGGAATTTCCGCTCGTATCTCAAGAGCAGTTATCAGAGAGCTCAGAGCTCAGGGAATCAAGGCAGGAATGATCAGACCGATCACGATCTCACCGTTCCCTTATGATTCATTCAGGAATCTCGACTTCAACAAAGTAAAGGGTATCGTTGATGTAGAGATGTCTATCCCTGCACAGATGAGATGGGATATCGACTTTGCAGTACAGGGAAGATGCCCTATCAAGGAGGTCCTCAGATCAGGCGGTCAGCTTCTGACCAACGATCAGGTAATGAAGGGCGCTATGGAATTTATTAAGGAGGTGCTGTAATGGCTGAAGAGAAAAAAGTCTATTCAAGAACCAAGGGCATCATCGAGGGCGCTGTCTCCGGATTCTGCCCGGGATGCATGCACAGCACGATTCATAAGATCATAGGCGAGGCTGCTGAGGAACTCGGCCAGCTCGACAAGCTCGTAAGAGTAGAGGGCGTAGGCTGCTGCGGACTCGGACAGTTCTATGTAACATGTGATGAGACTATCGCTGCTCACGGAAGAGCAGGCGCTGTTGCTACAGGTATCAAGAGATCATCCCCGGATTCACTGGTTTATACATACCAGGGGGACGGAGACCTCGCAGCTATCGGACTTGCTGAGACACTGTCCGCTGCAAACAGAGGCGAGAACTTCACAGTTATCTTCGTCAACAACGGTATCTACGGAATGACCGGTGGTCAGATGGCTCCTACAACACTCATAGGAATGAAGGCTACCACAGCTCCTAAGGGACGTGATCCTGAAGAGCACGGTTATCCGATGCACATGAGCGAGATCATCAACCAGCTGACAGCTCCTTACTACATCGAGAGAGTAAGCTGCGATACACCTCAGCACGTTATCAAAGCTCGTAATGCTATCAAGAAGGCTTTCAAGTATCAGATGGAAGGCAGAGGCTATTCGATCATTGAGATCGTAACATCCTGCCCGACCAACTGGGGACTTGACACACTGAAGTCTCTCGACTTCCTCAGAGAGAAGATGTTCGCAGAGTATCCTCTCGGAGTATTCAGAGACAAGGGCGCAGAAGAGAAGTAATAGGAGGTAACCATGGAAAGAAATCTTATGATCGCCGGCTTCGGCGGACAGGGAGTTATGACAATGGGTAAGCTCCTGGCAGAGGCAACATCCCAGGCTACAGACCTGAATGTCACATTCTTCCCTTCATACGGTGCTGCTATGAGAGGCGGCACAGCTAACTGCTACGTCGTTATTTCTGATGATCCTATCGGAGCTCCTGTAAGCTATTCACTTGAGGACCTCGTAGTAATGAACGGACCATCGCTGCACAAATTCCTTCCTAACCTGAAACCGGGCGGGACACTGTTTGTCAACAGCACTATCGTTACAGATCCTATCGACAGAGACGACATCAAAGTCATCAAGGCTCCTGTAACACAGATGGCTATCGATATCAAGAACGAGAGAGCACTCAACGTCATCATGCTCGGAGTTTATGTAGGCGCAACAGATGCTGTTCCTGAAGAAGTAATCGTCAAGGGTATCGAGCACAAGTTCGCTGCTAAGCCAAAACTCATCGAGCCTAACGTAGAAGCTTTCAAGATGGGTCTTGAGATCGGACGCAAGCAGAAATAAGAATTGCCTGAGGTCATTCGCGTCCATGTGAGACAGAAGCGTTGACCTGAAGACATGACAATCAAAAATCCGCTGAGCATATCGTTTCGATATGCCCGGCGGATTTTCTTAGTCTTGAATATATCCGGTACGGGATCAGATGATCAGATAATAGGTATCTTGATGCTGAGATCCGACATCGGATATGCGGAACACGCGTGGAACCATCCCAGTTCTCTATCCATCGCGCGGCGTCCGTCGCTTATCGGTGAGACGAAAATGTCTCCGCCGAGGAGCTGTGAACGGCAGTAACCGCATTCTCCGCCTCTGCAATGTGTATCGATAGGGATCCCTGCCCGCTCGAGAGCGACAGCGACAGGCTCATCAGCAGCCGCGTCGATCACGTCTTTATGGATGCCGCGTACGACTGTGAGCTTGTAGGTCTTTCCGACCTGATCCATAGGGAAGCCCGGGATCAGTTTTACAGCCGGCTGAGCTGCTGCGTCATGCCTGAACCTGCGAAGAGGTACATTCATCTCCTTCATGATCTTCTCGATCATGAAATACATAACCGGCGGTCCGCAGAAGAAATACGAAGGATCCTCAGGAGAATACTTTTCTATTATCTCTCTGGTGACAAAGCCTTTCTCGCCGTCCCATTCAGGATCATCGGACATAACATGAACGATGTGTATCCTGTCAGGGCAGGCTTCCGCCGCTGTCTGAAGCTCATCACCGCAGACGATATCTGTATGCTTGACGGAGCCGTAGATGACTGTCAGGTCGATATCGAGCTTGCCGTGAGCTATTTCTTTAGCCATCGAGACGAATGGAGTTATTCCGGAGCCTCCGGCTATACCGACTACCTTGCTCGAATCGCGAAGCGGCTCGTAGAGGAACTGGCCGAACGGCAGAGCAGCTGTTATCTCGCTGCCGACCCTTACATTCTCAAGGAACCAGTCAGGTACGAGGCAAGGCACGTTACTCCTGATAGTTATCTCGAAATACGGCTCGGCAAGTCTTGCCTCATATGGAGCTGAAGAGATCGAGTAGGCTCTCGTCAGCACGCTCTCTCCGATCTTAAGATAGAAATTGGCATACTGTCCGCTCTGGAATACAGGGACATGGCCGTTCTTAGGAGAGAATCTGTAGGTCTTGGAAGTAGGGGACGCATCCCTTATCTCTGTCACCGTGAACTCCTGCTTGCCCGGATGCAGAGCGTCTGCCAGCTCGCGGATAGGATCCTGCGGCTTCGGGATAGGGGAGCCCTTAGCGATCAGTGCTTTGCGCATTTTGGTGACGCGTGAAGCGCCGCCGACATCTTTAAGAAATCCTTTTACTTTCATCAGGCGCCTCCTTTCACGCATTCTTCTCAGCAATAGCATCTATGACAGCTTTGGCAGCTGCACGTCCGTTGGTGACAGCCGGTCCCATCCCGTTTCCGGAGATAGCGTGGGCGCCGGCAAATTCCAATCCGTCGATAAAGTGGTCGTCTTCCTTCATCTGAAGTCTTGCTATCGCGTGGTCGTCTATGCTGTGCGAGTAGCCGTAAATGCTGCCTTTCCATGCTCCGACATAGTGAGCCACAGTCACAGGAGTAGAGACTTCGATCTCAACGATGTGATCGTGAACGTTGACACCCGAGACACGCTCGTATTCAGCGATCATATCCGCTGCCATTTTGCGCTTGAAGTCGTAATATTCTTCCTCGGTCAGCTCGAGGAATGGAGTTACCAGCGGCAGGTTGGTGATAGACAGCTGGCACATACCGCCCGGCGTCGCGTCCGGGTTAGCAAGGTCAAGACAGATGGAAGTGAGATATTTATATGGACCGAGGGTCTGATTCTGCTTCCATATCTCATCTGTGTCCATCGTATCGCCCGCCGAGAAAATATTGTAATCCTTGATGCCGAGGTTCTCCGGTGTATCATCGAGGACCATCATTACAGAAGCGGTGGTAACTGAGAGCCTGCGCCCGTTTACCATCTTTATCGCTCCGTCCGGTACCTCTGACAGAGGCTCGATCATCTGAGTGTAGACTTTGTTCGGATAAGCACCGCAGATCACGTAATCGCAGTTGATCTCATCACCGCGTCTTGTGCGGACGCCGGTGACCTTGCCGTCCTTGACCAGGATCTTATCGACTTCCTGGCAGAATTCCATCTGAGCGCCGTTCTCCTCGGCTTTGGCCTGCAGCTTCATGCTCATCTCGTGCGAGTACTTGTGAGGTACATAGCTGCCGCCACGGAAATAGTCCGCCATCAGGAACGCGTAGATGGTGAAAGGCAAAGTGCTCATCGGATTTCCGACGTAGATCCAGTAAGGTGTCAGGATGTCTACGATCTTGTCAGGAAATTCGAAGGTGTCCAAGACCTCGGTCGCAGTGTAGCCTGCGGTCTTGACGAACTCAGGATGCTTCCTGAGCATCTGGAGCTTGCTCATCGGAGTAACGGAGAGGATGTTCATCGAGTCATAGACTGTATTGCAGAGCTGCATGAACTCGAGGACCTTAGGTCCCCAGCCCGGGAACTGGATGTCGATCTCATCTGCCATCGTCTCGAATCCCGCATGGAGGGTGATGTCGATACCCTTGGCCGGCTCAACGAATCTGTATGCTTCAGGCACGCGCAGCCAATCAATATCTACACCGCACTCGTCAAAAAAAGTGCCGACTTTGAGACGGTCTTCTTTGGTTCCGATGCTCATCATCTCGTGGAGAGTCGCTTCGATCTCGATACCGTTGCGGACATAGCTTGTCGCGAGTCCGCCCGGGAGATTGTGCTTCTCCAGGATAAGGATGTCGTTGATACCTTTCTGCTGGAGCTGGAGCGCGGCCGAGAGACCTGCGAGCCCGCCGCCGATGATCACGACATCATAATGATCTTTGTAAAACTTCATATTTATTTCCTCTATTATATGAAGAGCAGCCGTAGAGCCGTACACCGAAGCATGCGGCAATTAGCTGCTCTAAGGTTTTAATTAAAAGAATCTCTCTACCAGCTCACGGCTGTACTCGGCTGTCTCATCCATGTCGCCGAACGCCATGATCTCGCCTGCATAGTAAGTATCATACTTGCCCTGCATAGCTTCGACCTTGTCATACCAGCCGTCAGCGTAATCAGCACTGAATACATGCGGGAAGTAGTAAACTGACCATTCGTTGATGACTTCGCTTGCTGGGTTGCCCATGGTCTTGAGGTCATCCTGTACCTGCTGTCTTACCTTCTCATAAGGGATCTCGTTGGTGTTCCTGTGCTTACGGAGCGCGTAAGTGGTGATGACCTGATCAACTGTCTCTTTCCATCTTCTGTAGTAAACCATCAGGTGGCCGAGTCTCTCAGGAACCATGTTGTCGAATACATAGTAGGAGATCTCAGGATGATCTTCAGGCTTGGTCAGAACTGCCTGAACATCGTATCTCTCGTAGTCGATCTTCTTGAAGAGAGCCATCTCGTCATCTCTTACATCGAAGTATTCGACCATGCCCTTCATTCCGTCGCTTCTCTTGTTAGGGATGTAGAGCGGAGCTGTAACGATGATCTTGTCGTATTCTTCTACTTCGCCGTTGACAGTGACATAGACCTTGCCGTCTTTACGCTCTACCTTTTCGATATTGCTGTTCAGTCTTGCGGAGTGCTTGAGCTTGTTGTCAAGGCATTCCCAGATGTACTGTGTTCCGTTCTCCCATGTCCAGAGATTGACTTTGACGAAGTTCATCGTAGTCTGGAAGTCGAGGT
>SVCR01000094.1 GCA_015058265.1 Clostridiales bacterium | reverse complement strand
CCCTTCAGCATCAGAATGCTTTTTCGTGAAAACCGATCCCGCAGTCTCCCTGATATCCTCCGGAAAACCGCCGGCAGGGGCGAACACATTCACTCCGATGCCGACGACAGCATAGTCAAGCGAACCTCCTTCAAGATCGAAAGAAGCCTCAGTCAGTATCCCGCATACCTTGCGGCCGTTCATAAAAATATCATTGACCCATTTGATGGACGCCTGCTCCCCGGAAACAGCCTCTATAGCTTCGCATACAGATACAGCAGCTATGGTCGTCAACTTGAGGGCGTCTGAAGGGTCGACCCCATGAGGGCGCACCAGTATACTCATGTACAGACCTGAACCGCCCGGCGACCAGAAATTCTTGCCGCGCCTGCCCCGGCCAAGGCTCTGATGACCGGCGATGACGGTATATCCGTCGCTTTGGCCTGCAGCAGCTGCTGCTCTGCATATATTGTTGGTCGAATCGACTGAATCATGATATTCGACTTTGATACCATATGCCTGCGGGTGATCAGCCTGCATCGAGTTTACGCACATCTCGATGGCTTCCCCGGAGAGGTCGGCCGGTTCTATAAGCCGATAGCCTCTGTTGGTAACGGCTTCTATCTGATAGCCTTCATCGCGAAGGCGGTTTACTGCCTTCCAGACAGCCGTTCCGGATACACCCAATTTCTCAGCGGCATCCGCGCCGTTGATATAAGAACCTCTGCTCTCCTTGAGCAGAGCAAGTATCGATTCTTTAGTACTCATTCAAACAACTTACTCCGTGATCGTAGATTATCAACCTGTAATAAACGATTATCAACCGCTGATATGAATCATAAACCTGAAATAAGCAGGTGTCAACAGCTGCGACGGTCAACCTGAAGTTGCATGTGGATAAACACGCTCTAATAATGTACAATAACTTTAATTGCGAAAATGCATCAATTATAATCTTGATTTACGATTCATTATAGGAGGGTATATACATGAGTACAGTTTATGATTTTACTGTAAGGGACAGAATGGGCAATGACGTATCACTCAGAGATTATGAGGGCAAAGTTCTCCTAATCGTGAATACAGCGACCGGCTGCGGATTCACACCTCATTATGAGCCGCTCGAAGCTATGTACAAAGAGATGAGAGACAAGGGCTTTGAGATCCTTGATTTCCCTTGCAACCAGTTCGCCAATCAGGCACCGGGATCAGAAGATGAGATCCACGAGTTCTGCACGCTTAAGTTCGGCACAGAGTTCCCGCAGTTTGCGAAGATCGATGTAAACGGAGATAACGCAGATCCGCTGTTCGCTTATCTCGCAGGCGAGAAGCCGTTCGAAGGATTCGGCAAGGGACTTAAGAATGCTGCTCTCAACAAGTTTGCCAACGCAAATAATAAGGAATTCGGCGATAAGGCGTACATCAAGTGGAACTTTACTAAGTTCCTCGTAGATCGCGAGGGCAAAGTCATCGCAAGATTCGAGCCGACTGTCGACATGGATGATGTCAAAGCAGCAGTTACCGCAGCTCTCTAAGAACAGACGAAGACAGTCCTTTCGCATTCCGCGGAGTCTCAGGGCGGAAAAACATAAAAGGTCATAACAGGAAATGAGTATCAAATTGAAAAAACCTGAATTACTTGCTCCTGCAGGAGGCAAAGCGCATCTTACAGCTGCTGTCAGCAACGGAGCCGATGCCGTCTATATGGGCGGCCAGGCTTTTAATGCGCGGATATTCGCTGACAACTTCAGAGATGATGAACTGGCCGAAGCAGTTGAGTACGCTCACAGAAGAGGTGTCAGGATCTACATCACATTGAACACACTCCTGAGAGATGATGAGCTGGTGAAAGCATTTGAGTATGCCAATTTTCTGTATTCCATCGGTGTAGACGGACTCATAGTCCAGGATATCGGGCTTGCCAGGATGCTGAACAGATACATCCCGGATTTCCCGCTGCATCTTTCAACGCAGGGGACCCTGTACAACAACGAAGCAATGGAGCTTGCAGCTGAGCTGGGCTTCTGCAGGGTAGTTCCCGCAAGGGAGGTCAGCATCGATGAGATACGCTCGCTTGCAGAGACCGGGGACAGGATGGATCCTCCCGTCGATGTAGAGATATTCATTCACGGGGCAATGTGTATGTGCTATTCCGGTCAGTGCCAGATGAGCAGGATGATGGGAAGAAAGCGCGGGATAGCCGGAGCGACTGATACCGGCAGCTGCCGCAGCGGCAACCGCGGTACTTGCGCTCAGCCATGCAGACAGGCATATACAGACGAGAACGGGCGTACATACTATGCGCTCAGTCCGCGCGATATGTGCCAGATCGAAAACATCCCGGAACTCGTGCTTTCCGGCGCCGCTTCGTTCAAGATCGAAGGCCGTATGAAGAGCCCTGAGTATGTAGCGGTCGTAACCGGTATATACAGAAAGTATATAGACAGGTTCGACGACCTCTGCCGCAAATACGGTCCTGAAGAGGCTTCTGAAAAGTATTCTGTTGACCCTGAGGACATGCTGAGGCTCAGACAGATATTCAACAGAGGTGACTTCACCGAGGGATATCTCCACGGGAATCCGGGAGAGGAGTTCCTCTCGGGAATGAGTCCTAAGAATCAGGGAATATATATCGGACGGGCTGTAGCCGTCATAGACAGTGAGTACAAAGTATCCGAGCCTGATGAGAGGAAAGCTGCCAAGGGCGCTCTCAGACGTGGCAAAGAGCTGGTATGCATCGAGATGAGTACGCGTGCCGAAGCCGAGGTCAGAGCAGGAGACGGACTTGAGTTCCGCACCTATGACGATGATCTGACTGATGCGACAGGAGGCGTCATCACCTATGTCAAAGATATAGGAAACAGGGCATTGTTGGTCGGAGATCTGGACAGAGGAGTCAGACCGGGAGATCTGGTCTTCAAAGTCACAGATAAGCAGCTTGCCGAAGAGGCTCTGAACAGACCTGATGTAAAGCTTCCGGTCACAATGGTGTTCACCGCAAGGGAAGGCCAGTATGCCACGCTCGCTATGACTGACGTCAGATCGGGATACTCGGTCGAAGTCACAGCTGACCACATGGTCGAAAGAGCCAGGAAAGCACCTACTGATGCTGAACGCATAGAAAGCAATCTGTCGCGGCTTGGCGATACACCGTTCACTCCGGGACTGACAGGTATAGATGTCCAGATAGATGATGACATCATGATGCCGGTATCGGTAGTCAACAGGATGAGAAGGGAAGCTGCGGACGAGCTTCTCAAGGAACGCACGGAATCTGTGCTCAGGAAACGCTCTCCGCTTTCAAGAGCCAAACTGGATGTCATAGAGTCCGGCGAGATGCTGGGAGCTCAGCGCCTTGATGAAGACGGACTCAGGGAAAGAGTCGCTTCGCATCAGGGGATACTTTTCGGAGATAAGTATCTGAAGCCTGTTCCGCTCCGCGTATTCATGGAGTCAGAGAACAGGGAAGGTACCATACCATATGTACTCAACGTATCCAAAGGAAATCTTGACACTTACATCAGGGAGAATTTCAACGCTATAGCGGAAGCTTCATCTGAGACCGGGATACTTATAGGAAATCTCGGCTGGATCAGGCAATTCCTGGATGCCGGAGTCAGAGTATACGGCGACTATGGCCTGAATGTCATGAATGAGCAGGCGCGGCTGGCTTATGAAGAGGCCGGCGTAGAGATCGTAGTGCCGTCCCATGAGACCGGCATAAGCGATGTGAGAGGGATACCTCTGATGATAACAGAGCATCCTGTACAGGCAGAGACTCTGATCGACCGCAAGGGAGAGAAGCACAGAGTCGTTACTGCCGCTGACGGAGACAAGACACTGATATACTAAAAGAGACCACACCGGGCGGCAGCAGAACTGCCAACCATTCAGTGTGGTCTCAGTTATATCCGTATTAGTTGCTGAGCTGCTGGCGGAATCCGGCGAACATCTTCTTGACCTGAGGAATATTGATAACTATCACAGTCAAGATACCTTCAGCAAGCAAGTAGGTCAGATTGTACCAGAGAGACCAAGTCCATGCGTTGAAGCCCTCCGGAGCATACTCGCCGAAGAAGATGACTCCTGACATAACAGCACAGATATACCTGCAGATGACACCGATAATATAACCCTTGGTAAGACCGTTACCGGAATTGCGAGCGATACCGCCGATGCCGAGAGCTCCGTATGCGAATGGGTAGTCCAGCAGGAGCTGTACCGGATGGATGACATAAGGTCCGAACATAAGGTTGAGAAGACCCACGCAGAAGCCCGCAATGACACCGCGGCGTGTTCCGAGAAGATACGCGCAGAGTACGATAGGAAGCGTACTGAAAAGTGTAACTGAGCCGCCCTGAGGCATCTCGAATATCTTGATCATACCGAGAACCATGGAAAGCGCGATCATCAGAGCGGAAACTGTAAGTGCTCTGATATCAGTCTTCTTCTCTTTGCCTCCGCGGGAGATCAGGAAGAGAAGTACCGCGATAGCTACGACAACTGCTATCTTACCTTGTGTAGATTCGAAAAAAGCCTGCATAATAAAAACCTCCTTAATCCGCAATTAAGGAGAGCCGCTGAACAGCATTCTAAATACTGCTATAGTTTAACCTTCCTACGCCGGTATTATCCGGATCAGGTCTAAGGGTCATCCCGTATGGGATATCTCAGCTGTTGCTCCCCTGGCTTTTGTTGACATCAACTATTATACTCTTGATAAACACATAGTCAACGATATTACAATAAATAATAGCATTTGTGAGATGGAGCAATGCTGAAAACAAAATATATATGACTGCGGAGCGTTTATGTTATAATTTAATCGTACGGTACTATAGTTGAAAGAAAACGCCGCTCAAGGGTGAACATCAACGCTTTTTAGTAACAGGAGGTACAATAATGGCAACTAGAGAAACAATCAACAAGGTAAGATCCCTTCTCGACGGACACTGCTATCCACCGCTCAGAGAGGCAGCTGAGAAATGGCTCGACGTAGTGGAAAACAATTATGCTGACAAGATCGATGACTTTGTCGAGAAAGCAGCACCTGCTATGGATAAGCTTGAAGAAGTTGCGTATAAGGCTAATGAGAAATTACTCTCTGCTGCAGCCGATGCAAGTGATAAGACTGAGAAGCTGGCAGATAAACTCGGTGACAAATTCGATGAGAAGTACGGCGATAAGATAGACGAACTTAAGGATAAGGCCGGCGATAAGTTCGATGAACTCAAGGATAAGGCTAAGGATAAAGCAGAGGATGCTTTCAATAGCGCTAAGGGCAAAGCGGAAGAAGCCGTAAAGAGTGCTAAAGACAAAGCAGAAGATGCTTTCAAGGATGCCAAGGAGAAAGCGACCGGCACTGTTGATGATGCAGAGAAGAAGGCTGAAGAGGAACTAAAGGAAGCTCTGAAGATGGGCATCAATACAGCTGATGAGATGATCGAAACATTCAGTGCTCCTGATGCTGCTGAGAAGTTCGGCGCAGAGATGGCAGCTGGTATCAAGGCACACGCAGAGGAACTCAAGGCCAAAGGCATCAAGTTCTGTGACTGCGACGCATGCAAGAAGGCAAGATCCATCCTCAAGGATCTCGGAGGAGATCTCGACGAACCGGAAGTCGGAGAATAGGATAATAGATTACTAGAGGAGGGCGAACTTTATGGTGACAAGAGAAGCAGCATGGGAATTGCTGAAGAAGTATAACAAAGAGCCTTTCCACCTTCATCACGCTGTGACAGTAGAGGGCGTCATGAGATATTACGCAGAGAAGAAGGGCTATGATCCGGATTTCTGGGGGCTCTGCGGATTGCTGCATGACATAGACTTTGAGATGTGGCCTGAAGAACATTGTATCAAAGCACCTGAACTGCTTGCAGAGATAGATGCTCCGGAAGATATGGTCAGGGCTGTATGCAGCCATGGCTATGGTATATGCACGGACATCGAGCCGCAGCATGAGATGGAGAAATGGCTTTTTGCTGCAGACGAGCTGACCGGACTTATCGGGGCGGCGATCATTCTCAGACCGTCTCACAGCTGCAAGGATATGGATGTCAAGTCTGTAAAGAAGAAATTCAAAGACAAGCATTTTGCGGCAGGCTGCGACAGAGCTATCATATCCAGAGGAGCAGAGCAGCTTGGATGGGAACTGACTGATCTCTTTGCAGAGGTGCTGGAGGCAATGCAGTCTCTTCCTGATCCTGATGAGCTCGATGCTCAGAACGGGATAGGATAAGCATATCTTACATATTGAACCATTAAATAACCGCCTTACGCGGCCATTCAGACAATGGCTCGTAAGGCGGTCGTTGTTTTTCGTTTCAGAATGTGATCCCGACCATATCAACGAGTATGCCCCAGATGACACCTGAGATATACAGAGCGGCAATTATGCGGATATTTTCTGCTCTGTGTCTGTTGGTGCGCACGAGCACGAGTATTCCTACACCTGCTCCCACCAGCAGACCTGTCAGCATCTGTCCGGCTGTGATGAGTCCGTTAAGATATAACTGAGTAATGACAACGGATGCGGCGCAGTTCGGGATGAGTCCGATCAGACCGGCGACAAGAACGCCTATGACCGGAGCACCTGTCATGGCAGAAGCAAGAGTGTCCTGACCTGCCATCTCTACCACAAGCCTGATGATCAATGACACTGCGAAGATGAAAACTGTGATCTTGACGGTATGGACCAGAGCTGAATGAAGCAGGCTGCCTTCTTCGTCCTCGCATCCGCAGTGC
>SVCR01000093.1 GCA_015058265.1 Clostridiales bacterium | reverse complement strand
GATCAATTACTGCGGTATTTCCTGCGTCTTTATTTCTGCGAATCAATTAATGCAGTATTTCCTGCGTCTTTATTACTGCGGGAGCTTCTCTGCGATCACGTCGATCAGAGCAGCCGCAAGCACGTTTGCAGTCCGGCTGTTCATGATGAGATATCCGTTGACACAGTCGGGATCACTGCTGAGGTCCACACCGGCAGACGCAGTATCGAAAAAGAGCACATCACCGTGCTTCTCAAGCGGAACATCTATCGACAGAGATGCAGCCATTGAATTGAACTCTGCAGTCAGCGGGCTGTCCATGTCCGGGAAGAAAGTGGCAGAGACAGGCTGTCTGAGCTGTTCCCCGCTTATCCTGAGCATTTTCTTAGGAACGGAAATATGCGGTCTCAGTGCGAATCTTCCGTCATTCGAAGGGAAACCGTGTACAGCCATTGCCGCGTGCACATCTTCGGCTTCTGTGATACTCAGATGGAGGAGCCTGTGAAGCTGCAGCACATCTTCCCTGTTGTGTGTCAGGATTATCTTCTCTATCGTAGTATTACCGGTCAAAGCATATTGATCAAACAGAGTGACGCTCTCTCTTCCCGATATGATATCCTGCCTGTCCGATGATATGCCGTAATGATCCTCTATGGACTTCTGGCTCATAGACCCTATCCTCTGCCTGAGATCAGTACCCTTCCTCAGATATCTGTACAGATCAAAGTCAAAGAGATCTATCTTGTTATCCATGAATGAGGATTCCATTCGCCGGTTCATGAACGGGACATCATAGGCCCGCCCGTTGAAAGTGACCAGATATCCGATCCCTTCCTGCTCCAGGAATTCCATTGTCGCATCCAGCACCCTGTTCTCCTCATAATGATTCTCTGCCAGGAACTGAGTGATCCTGATGCCTGTATCGGTCTGTGTCAGGAGCGCAGTAAGACAGACCTTGCTTGTCTTCGGATCGAGACCCGTAGCCTCGATATCGAATACACAAGGTTTCATGTCTCTGAAATACCCGGCAAAAGGTTCAGGGTAATCAGCTATCATTCTGTAATCCCTGGTAAAAGTCTTCATAACGAACTCAAGTTATCATATTAGTGTCTGCTTTTCAATGTCTCAGTCAGACTTTATCAGAAGGAGCCCGGCCATCGATACGCTTAGCTCGACGTTCAAGATCCGGCCATTTCATCTGCGGTCGCTCGGCAGGATGGGGAGTTCGCAAAGCATTAGATTCAGATGCACTTAATTCGACATTCAAGATCCGAGCTTTTTTGCAAAAAATGAAAGAGACTGCGGGGGGAGCAGTCTCTCTCGAAAAAGGGTATTGGGACTAGAGATTAGGAATCGCAAATCTGTGATTCCTTATCTGCATTATAATGACACGCTTCTTAAATTTCAACCGTTTACCGCAAAAATAACACATTTAATATTCAATTGTACTTAATCAGCCTTAACCTTTGTTGATTAGGTACAATTATTTGTAATTATCTTTGTTTAAATTGACATAATTGTACTTTTCCAGTCTGAAACACCAACTGATATGCATTCTACAGCACAGCCTTTGCCGGAATATGACACAGATCACTCCATGCTCCTGATATCCGAGAATCCCCTTCCGACTCCCCAGACTGAATTCACTCCGAATACAGCTACGAATGATTTCGGATCATTCTTGGCGAGATGTCTCTTGATCAGGAAGCTCTCACGAGGCGAGCAGATGATCTTGAGCTGCTTCCTTCTGTCGCCGGTATACTCGCCGGTCACTTCGACACTGGAAACACCTCTTCCGAGTTCCTCCATAATGTATGAGGTCAAAGCATCAGGATCGCCCGGGATGATATCCAGCTCTACAAGCTTTGTTGAAAGACCGTACATGACCGCCTCTCCGAGACGCATCGAAACATATATCGTCAGGACAGCATACAGCGCGACATCGATACCGAGCAGCACTGCACTGAGAACGACTATTACAGTATTGATCACGAAAGTGATATTGTTGATTCCGAGATGCGGGAAGCTCTTGTACTTGATGACCTTGGCCAGCGAATCCGTACCTCCGGAAGAGAATCCGGCTTTGAATGTCAATCCGTTAGACACTCCTATCACGACACCGCAGAACACGGCCGCCAGCAATTTGTCATCACTGACATATGTGACGCCCGATAACTCGATCAGGAACATGAACGTCGGATAAGCGATGGACATGAGTATTATCTTCCTCACCTCTTTGAAACCGAGGTTCATCCATACAACGATCATTATCAGCATGGATAATCCATAGTATATGAGAGAATAATTCCAGTTCGTGTAGTTCTGGATGATCCTCGCTATACCTGTGATACCTCCGAAAGTGAGCCCGTTCGGAAGCATTATCCCTACAGTTGCAAATGATCCTATCGCTGCCGCTACCAGTGCCAGAATGACTTCCTCCGCGGTTGCTCTCAGCCTGGATCTGCCGAGCAGCTCCGGATCGTTCGCCGCAACAATATTCGCTTCTCTTTCTGCCTTTTCCTCTTTAGCCAGCTTTCTGTCTATCGCTGCCTGCGGATCGCCGGCTTCGGCTTTGTTCTTGACCAGCTTCAGCACAGGAATATCCTTGCCGCCGTGGAGCACACGCACAGGCTTCTTCCTGTCATTCACAGATCCGGTATTTTCATTCACATCAGTATCCGTGATTACTTTTTTATCTTTATCCATTTCTGTATACCCTTCTTCTTAATTGTATTTGATCATTGCTGAATACTCTCTTCCGAAAACATCGACGATAGTGAGTTCAGGCAGGCTGTCGCTCGTCAGTATCATGAGTTCAGGATCATCTCCTGCCACTATGCCGTCAGCCATGATATAGTCGATGAGCTGCAGAGGATCATTCCTGATCACATCCTCAACATACCTTCTGTCACTCATCCTGATATATCCCGTATCGATCTCCGGCACGAATTCCGTTACAGAGCATTTGAACATGGTCTTGCCGCTCTCGAGAGCTTCTGTGCTGTTCACGGTGATCACAGCCCGTCCCTCTTCTGAGCCGGTCTCAGCCATATATTTCATGCCAAAGCCCGCCCCGCAGCTCTGGAGTCTCTTCCTCGCCATGGTCACAGCAAGCTTTTCATTGTCACAGCCCATCCAGGTCCTGCCTTCTGACTGCGCCGCTTCGAGGAAGCTGCCGCTCCCGCAGAAGAAGTCTCCGACAAGCCCGCCTTCTCGGGACCCTGACCGGATTATCCTGCGCATCAGTTCAAGAGGCTTCTGTGTCGCATATCCGGTCCTCTCAGCAGATGTCCTGCCTACCATGTCGATGTTCCACACGTCTTTCATATTGACCAAAGTGTACCAGCCCTGTTCGTCGCTGTACTCCCTGACGCCTTTGAAATTGTATGGCTTGAATCCTCTGTTGTAGGATTTCTCCTGAGGGATATCGATATAATACTTATTGCTGACTGAGTATACAAGTACCGAATCATGCTTTCTTGAAAAATGTCTCTTCCCTGAGCCGCCGGACTTATAGCACCATATGATCTCGTTGACAAAGTTCTTCTCACCCAGCAGTTCATCGAGGACCAGCTTCACATAATGCGATGAGTGCCAGTCAAGGTGTATCCACAGGAGGCCGTCAGCCGCCAGAAGATCTCTCATCAGAAGCAGTCTCAATGTCATGTTCCTGATATAGCATTCGAGATTGCGCTCGAAGGTGTCATCGAAGGCGAGATGCCTTATCTTCCTCGAAACACCGTCATTATCTCTGATAGTAACAGTTGCGTTGAATTTCGATCTTGTGAAAAAAGGCGGATCTATATATATGAGATTGAATCTGCCTGAATACCCTCTTCTGATAAGGCTGAGCATATAGTCAACATTGTCTCCGAGAGCGAGCTCAGATCCGCAGACCTGACCATCAGGCCCGTCATGCGCTCCTTCCGGATCATTATAAAAGCCATCCTTCCCGTCCTTATCGAGCCGGGAAATGGCTCTTGTGTAGGCTTCTCTGCCTTCATCTATTCCCGCTGATATCTGTTCGAGAACACTCATATTTCTTCAGCCTTTCTGCACATCTTCAGTGATCCCCAAAAAAGAATATTACCCCGGGCCATCGGCCCGGGGCTGGTGTTCGATCTAGTTCAAAACATCGATATTATCGAAGTCAACTCCGATCATTTCCTCAAGCTCTGCGCTGACGCTGAGTACAAAGTCTATTCCGGACTCTCTTGAGATGACCTTGATCTTCTCGATGAAGCTTGGCAAGATCTCAAGCGCGAAATCTCTGTGCCTCATGATACCATCGAGGAAGATAGTCTCTATATCGTTGTCCGAGCTCATTATGCCGAACAGGAATCCGATGTACTCGTCCTCATTCGTGATGTGTGGGAAATCTTCCATACAGACGACTCTGATCTTATAGTCAAGATCATATATGAGTCTTGAATTCTTATTGATGAATACTATACTTCCTTTTGCTGTCTGAACTGTATTATTTGCCAGCTCTATCATTCTCTTAGTCTTGCCGCTTCCCTTATGTCCGATTAATAGCTTGACCATCGCTGACCTCCTTATCTAGTGCTTTCGATTATTATACAACAGGGAATCCGCTATTATCAACATCGAGGAGTGCTTTTTTTGACATTGAATAATGTGCTGAACCCCTTATTTCAGTTGGGATTGACCAGTTTTAAGTGCTATTGTCAGTCACTGTATTTTGATGAGAACAATTCCCTCATCTCACCCGCGATATATATGGATCCGGCAGTGATGACGCACTCGTATCCGGAAGTCTTCGCGTAGTCAAAAGCGTCTCTGACTGAGCCGGTGAAAACGCACTTTCTCCCATTATCAGCGAACATCTCTGAGATGATCTCAGGATCCTGAGCACGCTCATAATCGACAGCCGCCGCGGCATAGCTGACGCCTCTCAAGCTGTCTGTCATTATATTGATCATTCTCCGGCAGTCCTTATCCTTCATGCAGCCGAATATGAACAGAGTTCTTCTGATCTTGTTCCTGCGGGCAAATCCGTTAAAGGTTTCCGCAAGAGCTTCCATGGCCTGAGGGTTGTGCGCCCCGTCGATGATCCAGTATGGCTTCTCGCGGAGGATCTCGAATCTCCCGCTAAGGACCGCTTTGCTCAGCCCGTTCCTTACAGCCTCTTCGCTGACTTCAATGCCTGCCGCTTTGACTGCAGACACTGCCGTTGCAGCATTTCTCAGCTGATGAGCGCCCTGCATTCCGATTACATAATCTTTATATCTGTCAACCTGCAGGGAAGCGTCAATAAAGCTGCAGCCCTTCTCCTCTGCCGTCTTCTTGAATATGTTGCTGACGAGAGGTTCCGGCGAACCTGATACTACAGGAACACCGGGCTTGATGATCCCAGCCTTCTCTCGCGCGACCTTGAATATGGTATTGCCGAGTTCTGCCGTGTGATCAAGGCCTACCTGTGTTATCACTGAGACCAGAGGCTTCTCGATTGTATTGGTCATGTCAAGCCGTCCGCCGAGTCCGCACTCCATCACCGCATAATCAGGCTTTACTTCAGAAAACCACAGATATGCGGCAGCCGTGTATATGTCGAACAGCGACTCGTCATTATCTGATACTTTGCGCCTGGCCTCGCGGGCTCTTTCCATCAGCTCTTCGAAATGATCCTGAGGGATCATCTTATGGGTACCGTCCCACAACTGGAGTCTTTCACATTCAAGTTCCAGATGCGGTGAAGTGAACAGGCCGACACTGTATCCGGCCTGTTCAAGTATGGATGATATCATTACGGCTGTAGAGCCCTTGCCATTGGTCCCTGCTATATGCAGGATCTTGAGTCCGCTCTCAGGATGCCCGAGTTCCTCGAGCATGAGCTTCATTCTTTCGAATCCTTCTACGCTGGGCATTACGCGCCTCTATCTGTTCTTGAGCGAAGCGAGTCTTGCAGATACTGTCTCGAGCATCTCTTTGTACTTCTCGCCCTTAGCTTTTTCTTCTTCTACAACTGCGGCAGGAGCTTTGGAAACGAAGCCCTGATTGGAGAGCTTCTTCTCTACTCTTGTCACTTCTCCCTCAAGTCTCTTCTGCTCTTTCTCGAGACGGGCTATCTCTGCTGCTATGTCTACGAGCTCATCCAGCGGAACGAGGATCTCCGCGCCCTTGATAACAGCTGACATGACATCTTCAGGAGCCTCGCCGTCAGCAGGTTCGACTTTGATAGTGCCTACATTAGCGATCTTGCAGATGTGCTGCTCTACTGCGCTGATCATATCGCCTTCAGTGTCGGTCCTGACGATCAGGTTGACCTTTCTTGACGGTGCAGCCTCTGCTTCATAGCGGATTCCTCTTACAGCTTTGATAACCTCGATCGCTGTCTCTATGCGAGCTACGGCTTCGCTGTAATCAAGATCTTCGTCATATACCGGCCAGTTGGATCTGATAAGCAGTCCGTCCGGATTGTCCTTGGTTGCAGGTTCTGCAGGCAGGTAGCCCCAGATCTCCTCTGTGATGAACGGCATATACGGATGGAGGAGCCTCAGCAGATCTCTGAGAGTCTTCTGCAGCACGTAGCGCGCTGTCTTCTTATCCTCTTCATCGTCTCCGTAGAGTCTTGCCTTGACCAGCTCGATATACCAGTCGCAGTATACATCCCAGATCAGGTCGTAGATCTTCTGTCCCGCAAGACCTGTCTCGAACTTGTCGAGGTCCGCGGTGATCTCTTTGACGCCGTCGTTGATCCTGGAAATAATCCACTTGTCTTCGTCCTTGAGGACTGCGGTCGCTTCGTCGGCCATAGGAAGGAACTCTCCGTCCTCTCCCTGCAGATTCATGATCGTGAATCTCGAAGCGTTCCACAGCTTGTTGGCAAAGTTCCTTGC
>SVCR01000092.1 GCA_015058265.1 Clostridiales bacterium | reverse complement strand
ACCGGTGAGGGACATGTTCAGTGTCCTCGGTATAGGTGTCGCTGAAAGCGTCAGGACATCTATATTGTTCCTCAGCTGTTTGATCTTCTCTTTATGACGCACCCCGAAGCGCTGCTCTTCATCTATTACGAGCAGCCCGAGATCTTTGAATTTCACATCCTCAGACAGTATCCTGTGCGTGCCGATAATGAGATCGATCTTCCCTTCTTTGACATCAGCGCATATTCTCTTCTGCTCAGTGGCTGACCTGAATCGTGATAATTCATCGATCTCGAACGGGAAGTGTTCGAATCTTTCCTTCAGATTATGATAGTGCTGGTTGACGAGCAAAGTCGTCGGAGCGAGGATCGCAGCTTGTTTTCCTTCCGAAATGCATTTGAATATAGCTCTCGCAGCGACCTCTGTCTTTCCGTAGCCAACGTCCCCGCAGAGGAGTCTGTCCATAGGAAGAGGTTTTTCCATATCCTCTTTGATCTCTTCGGTGGCCCGGAGCTGATCATCTGTCTCGGTATAAGGGAAATCAGCCTCGAACTCTCTTTGCCATACTGAATCCGGTCCGAACGCGTATCCGCCGGCTGCCTGTCGTTCTGCATAGAGCTTCACGAGGTCTTCCGCGATCGCCATGACCGCTTTGCGCGCTCTCTCACGCGTCCTCTTCCAGCTCCCGCCGGAAAGTCTGGAAAGTGCCGGCGCGTTACCCGAATTACCAATGTACTTCTGGATGATATCCAGCTGTTCGGTCGGGATATACAGTACATCTGATCCTGCGTATCTTATTACAAGATAATCCCTTCGGATACCATCAGCTGTCATCGGTCTTATGCCTTCGAATCTGCCGATGCCGTGTACCTCGTGAACAACATAGTCTCCGGTATGGAGATCCGAGAAGCTGATCGAGTCAGCAGATCTTCCGGTTTTCTTTCTTTTGCGCGGAGCTTTTCTCTGCTGCGGGAAAATATCCCCTTCGCAGATATAGCATATCTTATCATCATCAAGAATGAATCCCGCTGAAAGGCTGCCCTCTCTGTAAGATATGCTGCCCTCCACCTCTGCAATATCGAGGTATTCTTTGATACGCTCATTCTTTTCATCTGAAGAGCTGACGATGGTTATACTGTAGCCGGAATCAGCCAGTCTGCCTGTTTCAGCAGCAAACAGATCTATCTGTCCGTTGAACGGCGCTATCTGGCGGCTTCTGACATTGACTATGCGGTCCATACGGTCGATGCCCCTGATGCGCTCCTGGAACGGAGTGAATATGGTGACATCGATGTCACTGTATATACTGGATGTCCCGCTCTTATATATAGAATTCAGCACATCTGACGGCGCGGATTCCGGGAGTGTCTCCTCTATCCTCGTCGGGTCCATGAGTATTATGGTTCCCTCATCACCGGACCGCTCTGCGCCTCTGCTGCGTATCAGGTGATCCCACAGATAGCACTTCTCTACATTGAAATACTCGATAAAGTCCAGATATATCTGAACATTAGACTGTTCCTCGAACAGATCCGTGACCCGCCCCTTATGCTCCTCAAGTATCTCCAGTCTGCTGTCAGCCGGTGCGTTATCAGCGCGCACGTTCCTGATACGCCTGTCATATTCACGCCTGATAGACTCGATCGCTTTTTCCTTCTCTGCCGATGTAGGGATGAATTCGGCTGCCGGACCGATGACTGCGGACGAGAGATTATTGAGCGATCGCTGTGTGTCAGGATCGAATGAACGGATCGAATCTATCTCGTCATCAAAGAATTCTATTCTCAAAGGGTGGCTCTCTGCCGGAGGGTATACATCTATTATCCCTCCTCTTGAGGTGAACTCACCCGGCGACTCTGTTACAGGTGAATAATTGTAGCCCGCTGCAACAAGCTTCTCTCTCAGCACGGCAGGATCGATAACGGACCCGACCGCGAGCTCTGTCATTGACTCAAGAAACCTCTCAGGCGGCTCTGTATGCATCACAGCCGCGCTTATAGGAGCGATGACTGCAACAGGACCCTCATGAGATGTATTCAGCGCCTGTATGCCTTTGATCCGCTTTATAAGGGACTCTCTGTTGCGGGCTTCATACAGGATCTGGATGTCTTCCGCCTCCGGCATCACCGTTATCTCAGCTTCAGGCACGAAAAAACGCAGATCCTCTGCAAGATGATCTGCTGTTCGTCCGTCCGGGACCAGGATCAGCGCTTTATTCTTGTCTCTGATTATTCCGGCAGCAAGGCAGGATGTCCTGCTGCCGCTGACGCCGGTAAAGTTGGTGATCATTATACCTTCCTGATTAATAAGGCGGGAATAAGGGAATGATCCCGATCATGGATCGAGATATCATTCATCCTTATCGTCATCCTTCTTATTGCTTTTAGCATTCTGCTTGTGATTGTGTCGATTCATCGCAGTGTCGATGCCGAGTTTGATGATATCAGATGCAGCAGCCGCTGCCTCGGCCGCAGCCTTGTCAAGCAGCTCCTGTTCTGATGCGGGTACCTTACCGATGACTCTGTCCACCAGATCCTCATTATCCGCGGCTGCGCCTACTCCGATGCGGATGCGCGGAAAGTCCTTGACTCCGAGCTGCTGCACAACGGACTTCATTCCGTTGTGCGTGCCGGCGCCGCCGGACTTGCGGATCCTGATGGCGGCCGTCGGCAGGTCAATGTCATCGTATATGACGATGACATTGCAGCTCGGCACATCATAATACATCGCCGCCTCTCTGACAGCGACACCGCTGTTATTCATATATGTCTGAGGTTTTACGAGAACTACCTTCCTGCCTCCGATCCTGCCCTGACCTATCAGGGAATGGAATTTCGATCTCCGAATATCGATTCCTGCGTCGGCGGCCAGCACATCAAGGGCTCTGAAGCCCATGTTATGCCTGGTGTTCTCATATTCCTTGCCCGGATTACCCAGACCGGCTATCACGAAAGTGTTCTCATCGAAGCCGGATCCGCCGGACTTTTTCCCAAAACCAAACAAAGCCATATCTTCTTGCTTTCTCTTTACAAAATACCATCAAGAGCGAATGTCCCTTTCGTCTGATGATCGGGCATCGCTTGTCCGTTATAAAATCTGCATACCATCCAGCAAAATGTGCCGACATGGTATGCAGCCTTTTGTCACTTTATTAATTACCGAGCGAAGCTCTCTGCCTGCTCACACACGATCAGTCATTAGAGAACATTACCGAGATAGGCTTGTTCAGGTAAATACGTGTGATCGTTTCAGCAAATAAATGACCTACTGAAAGTACTGTGAATTTGCTGAGTCTCTTTTCCTCCGGGATAGGAATAGTATTGAGTAATACCATCTCTTTGATCGGGCTTGCTTCTATTCTCTCAAGAGCAGGTCCGGAAAGAACAGCATGTGTAGCGCATGCATATACATCCTTAGCGCCGAGATCGATCAGAGCCTGTGCTGCATTGCAGATAGTCCCTGCTGTATCGATAAGGTCATCGAGGATGATGCAGTTCTTGCCCTTGACATCACCGATGACATTCATGATCTCACTCTTGTTTGCCTCCGGTCTTCTCTTATCGATGATAGCGATAGGAACGTTGAGAGGCTTAGCCATATTACGTGCTCTCTTAACAGAACCGTGGTCCGGTGAAACGATTACCAGATCGTCAAGTTCCTTGAGTTTGAAATAATCAGTGAGCATCGGCTGACCCAGCATGTGATCAACAGGAATATCGAAGTATCCCTGCTCCTGTGAAGCATGCAGATCCATTGTGATCACTCTGTCGATACCGGCAGCAGTTATCATGTTAGCTACCAGCTTAGCTGTGATTGGATCCCTGGCCTTAGCCTTACGATCCTGTCTTGCGTAGCCGTAATAAGGAATTACAGCAGTAACGCTGTTTGCAGAAGCTCTCTTGAGAGCATCTGTCATGATCAGAAGTTCCATAAGGTTATCATTAACAGGGTCATTGGTGGACTGAATAATAAAGCAATCTTTCCCTCTTACTGATTCCCAGATACTTACACTGATCTCTCCGTCACTGAACTTGGTTACTGTGGACTTTCCCAATTCTATCCCCATATATTCAGCGATTTCCTGTGCGAGTTCAGGATTGGAATTGCAGCTGAACAGCTTAAGGTGAGAAAACTTGTCGCCCGTCATATCGGTGTCCTCCCTATTATAATTCTGATGATGAGTGGTGTTGCGTATAGTTCTTGCAATAGATTTAATATCTTTATGCATTTTTTCGCTCATACTTGATAACCTCCGGTTAATTGATCATATAGAGCCGCATGTTTTAGTGTTAACTTATGATTGATTTATAAAGATCTACTCTTTGCCGAGCAGCATCTCACCTATTTTATATACGTCGCCGGCACCCATAGTCATGACTATATCGTCCTTCTGAGCGACCTTGCGGATATAGTTGACGATATCCTCAAAATCCTTCACATAATAGACTTCTTTGCCCGGATATTTCTGCTTGATGGCCGAAGCGAGTTTGTACGAAGAGATATCGTAAACATCCTTCTCTCTTGCGGCATAGATATCCGTAAGGATCAAAGTGTCAGTATCGTCAAAGGAATCGACGAATTCATCGAAAAGAGCCTTCGTTCTGGTGTATGTATGAGGCTGGAATATAAGCCAAAGCTTGTTATGCTTAACATTCTTCGCTGCCGAGAGTGTCGCCTTGATCTCCGTCGGGTGATGAGCATAGTCATCGATGATTATAACGCCCTTATCTGTACACCCGTTGAAGTCAAATCTGCGGTTGGTTCCGCGGTACTCTGCCAGGGTCTCTCTTATAGTCTCGATATCGACTTTGAGATATGCAGCCGTTACGAAGGCCGCCATAGCATTCAGTACGTTATGTTCCCCCGGTACAGACAGCTGGATATTCGTGACCTTACTTCCTTTATGGCATATATCGAACGACGGGAAGCCGCTTTCGTTGAACACGATGTTCTCAGCATAGAAGGCATTGCTCTCACTGTATCCGTAAGTGATCTTATTGCTGTGACCCTTGAGTATGCTCTTGACAAAAGGATTGTCGCCGTAGGCGATTATGATACCGTCTTCCGGGATCTGCTCGACAAAGGTGCTGAAAGACTTAACGATGTGATCCATATCCTTGAAATAATCAAGATGATCGGAATCGATATTCAGTATGACACCTATGCTCGGGATCAGCTGGAGAAAGCTGTCCATATACTCACAAGCCTCTGTAACAAAGTAAGTGTTCTCTCCGATCTCCACATTGCCGTGGATCTGAGGCAGATTGCCGCCGACAAGAATGGTCGGCTTGTAGTTCGCATTCCTCAGGATCAAAGATGTCATGGATGTGACTGTAGTCTTGCCGTGAGTTCCGCAGATGGCTACCGAATTGTCATAGTTCTCCATTATCATTCCAAGAACTTCCGCTCTCGAAAAAAGAGGGATCCCCAGTTCATGAGCTCTGATAACCTCCGGATTCTCATCTGAGACCGCTGCGGAATAAACGATAGCGTCAACGTCTTCGACATTCTCAGGCTCATGAGAGCTGTATACTTTGATGCCGATGCTCTCAAGATGCCTTGTGACTTTGGACGGATTGATATCCGTTCCTGATACTATATGACCATTATCCGCCAGGATCTCGGCAACCGCTGATAATCCGATGCCTCCGATCCCCAGACAATGAATTCTTTTATATTCATCTATACGCATAATATATCTCCCTAAATGGTGTCAATTTACCGCAAAGCGGCAATAACACGCGATATCCCTCGTAGATTATATTGAATTATGCAATCAAGTTCAAGGAAGATAACACCCCATTATTACTTATATTACTAACCGTACAAAATCGACTGTTTCTATAGAATAAAGTTATCATTCCTTCCAGAGATCTTCATTAGCAGTCAGCCTGATCTCGCCCTTTTCATCATCTATATCCTCGATGATCAGGATAGCTACAGGATCATCCACCTTCTTGCGTATCGGCTTGCGGGCTTCCAGACATACTCCGATCCCTACAGTCTCAACATTGAATTCACCCAGAATATCTCGTATACCTTTCAGACTTCCCCCCGCTCTCATGAAGTCATCGATTATAATAGCTTTGCTCCCTGGAACCACAGCTCTCTTGGCTATCGACATCTTCTGGATCCGCTCATTAGTACCTGAGAAGTAGTTGATACTCACAGTAGAGCCTTCAGAGTACTTTGCCTCCCTCCTGATAACCACGAGAGGAACTCCGAGCATCAGTGCTGTCTCGGCTGCTATGCCGATCCCTTTGGTCTCAACGGTCACTACATAATCAGCTCCGCGCCCGCTGAACTCACGGGCAAAGACCCTTGCCATTCCGGATATGAAATGTCCGTTGAACATTATATCCGAAGTGTACAGATATCCGCCTCCCAGCATTCTCGACGGCTCAGAAAGCGCCTCGATCAGTTCCTTCTGCAGTTCTTTGATCCTCTCAACAGATATCCCGGCAACATATCTTATACCGCCGCCAACTCCGAGGATGCTCTCAATACGGCCTGAACCGTTAGCCTGAAGGATCTCATTGACAAGCTTGATGTCTTCAGAAAGACTGGACTTAGCTATATCGTATTTAGCACAGAAATATTTTGATTCATATAATCTGCCCGGATTACTTGTGAGTTCATCGAGCAGCATTCCGACACGTTTATTCTTCTTCATTCGATTATAGTCGTCTCTGTATCAGCGCATGCAGACAGAGGCAGGCTTTGCCTCCCTTCGAATCAACAGAATAATAATGATCAAACCTATTTACATTTTACAGTTACACAGAACCAGCGTCAAACATTATTAACATAATATGCGCATGAAAAAACTCTTGAAACCGTAAGATTTCAAGAGTTCTTATGG
>SVCR01000091.1 GCA_015058265.1 Clostridiales bacterium | reverse complement strand
TGCAGAAGAGGCATATGAATGGATCCGGAAAAGAGGGAACCACTGATTAATTCTGAAGAAAAGATAATAAATGACGGAGTGCAGGATACAGATACATCCGATGCGGTTCGTGGCAAAGAGGTGTATGCAGACAAAGCGGAAGGCGCAAAGCCGGAAGTGAGCGGAGTGGATATGCATTCACTCGCTTTGGCATATGCAAAATTCCTTGCTAGTAACAATCTCGAGCCGGGAGAACCGACTTTTATCGAGACAGGTGATGTCATTAAGGAGAATACTGCTCGGGAAGAGACCGGTGCGGCAGAAAAGAGTTCGGAAACACTCAGACCTGTATGGATACCGGAAGATGAGCAAAGCGGTAATAAGGACAGGAACACAGGCAGAAATAGAAAGGAGAAAGAGAGCGGCGGCAGCAAGGATCGTCGAAAGGCGGAGATCAAAGTGGTCACCGTCAGTGATGATGAGGCCAGAGCGCTGTCTGAATCGCTGGAGAGGTCATCCGGCAAGTTTCGCATTCTTGCGTCACCTCTCGACCTGATAGACCGTATCCAGAACAGAGTGGACAGCACTTTGGGCGAAATGGGCAGAGACTTTGTCACATCCGGTCATCAGATAACATCTACCTACAGACAGTCAAGAAGAGTGATCGGAACGGCGATACTTATGACAGGCATCGTCGTTACGGCGATACTCATGACGTTCAACAGATACACTTTGTACGAGTACGCATATAACGGCAAGGTCCTGGGATATGTCAGGAACCAGGAGGATGTCATAGATGTTCTCGATATCGCGGGAAGAGAGCTGACCGCGAACAGTACGGGAGGAACGGAGATAAAGTTCACTCCTAATCAGAATGTTACATTCAAGCTCTGTGATGCCAAGGGAAAGAGTGTAGACAGCGCGGACGTGGCTGTCAATAAACTTGTCTATATGACTGATATAGAGACAGAGGCCTACGGCGTTTATGACGGAGACAAGATGGTCGCTGTCGTTAAGAGTGAGAAGGAAGCAGAGAGAGTTCTGGAACAGGCGAAGGATCAGCTCAGCATACCTGATGACGGTATGAGACTTGTTTCGGCTGATTATATCAATGACCTGGCAGTAAGACCGGTAAATGTACTCCTCACCAGTGTACAGAGTAATGCTGATGCAGTAACGCTGATGACAGAAGGCGGAACATCAGAGATCTACCACATAGTTGAGGAAAACGAGACCCTGGGAAGTATCGCAGATACCTTCCGCGTGGACAGAGCTAATATCTTTGATGAAAGCAATACGGAAACCGTGATCAATGCAGATCCGGGAGACAAAGTATGCATCCATCAGGAGATCGCGCCTGTAAGCGTTAAGATGGTCGAAAAAGGCAAGATGAGAGAGGTCATCGAGTTCGAGACGATCAAGAAGGAATCCGACGATTATTACAGGGGTGATACTTATCTGGAACAGGACGGAGTTGACGGTATCCAGAGCTTTAAGGGTACTGTGACCAAGGTCTCCGGTGAAGTCACCAAGAGAAAAGGAAAAACAGAAGAGATCCGCAAGAAGAAGGATAAGATCATTCTCGTCGGTACAGCGGAGAGACCTAAGACAGCTCCAACCGGAACATATATCGTTCCTCTCAAGAACTATGAAGGCATATCTTCACCATTCGGATACAGATGGGGAAGACTCCACTCCGGTATAGATATGGGGGCTTCGCACGGAACTCCTATATATGCTACAGACGGAGGAACTATACAGAGAGCAGGCTGGTACTACGGATACGGTCTCTGCGTTGAGATCGACCATGGCAACGGCAGGATGACGAGATACGGACATTGCAGTGCTTTGCTCGTAAATGTCGGAGATAAGGTATATCAGGGACAGAACATTGCCCTGGTAGGCAACACAGGACACAGCTTCGGTAACCATCTGCACTTTGAGATCAACTTCAACGGATCTCCGGTCGATCCGAGACCATATCTCGGTATTTGATAGAGAGAGCGTTTGTTGATCTGAGATAGTGAGATCGTCCGATATCAGCACGAGTGTTCATGATCGGGAGAAAACAATTGTCAGAGGACAGGACAATATATCAAACTCAATATTTTGAAGAGCCGGAAAGCTCCGAAGTCTACAGAGAGGATGAGTTCATCGTTCCCAAGACTGAAGAAGAACTGGAGCTTGAAGCGCGCATCGCGGAGAGGAAGAGAAAACAGAAAAAGAGAGTTGCCAGGCGCAAATCTCTTATCCTGATTTCGATGATCCTTATCCTTTCTATGCTTCTGACGATGTGCGGCCGCGAGATAATCAGGCTCAAAGCGGAAAATCTCGCCCTCAAGAGACAGCAGCAGGAGCTGACCGCGGAGAGAGACAGGCTCAGAGTAGAGCTGAAGAATGTCAGCAAGAAGGAATACATCAAGGATCAAGCTCGAAAGCAGCTCAGATTGCTCGATCCGGGAGAGATAATGTTCATATTTGATGATGATGAGTGATAAGAACAGCAAGTTAAGGATAGAGCAGGCTATAGTAGTTGAAGGACGAGATGATGTCGATGCAGTAAGCAGAGCGTGTGATGCTTTGATCATACCGACGCATGGCTACGGCATTTCGGCGGAAACGTGGAACGTGATCGCCAAGGCATATGAGGAGAAAGGCATCATCATTCTTACGGATCCTGACAACGCAGGAGGAAGAATAAGACGCAGGCTGACAGAGAGATTTCCGGATGCCGTGCAATGCTACATGACACGGGAGGACACGACCGCTTGCGGTGATATCGGAATAGAAAACGCCGATCCCGATGACATACTCCGCGCGTTGAAGCGCGCGCTCGAACTCAGCGGGAGATCTGCTTTGGCAGGAAATGATGTAAACAAATCAAATAAACAAGTCACAATGGAGGATCTCAGAAGGCTGGGACTTGCAGGAGCAGACGGCTCTGCGGGACTGAGAGCAGCAGTTGCGAGAGAACTCGGAACCGGCTACGGAAATGCCGGAGGGATGCTGAAAAGGCTTAGAGGTTTTGGAATAGGAAGAGATGAGCTCGAAGAAACAGTCCGTAAAATCAAAAAAGAAAAAGCACAATAACAGCTATCGCGGCAGGAAACCCGATAATCTCGGCGCGTTGAGACCGGCAAAGAGCCTGGGTCAGAATTTCCTGATCGATGAAGATGTTATTGATGCGATCATTGACGGAAGCGGCGTTACGGACAGCAGCCTCGTGATAGAGATCGGTCCGGGGACCGGTGCACTGACACTGCCGCTTGCTGAACGTGCCGGAAAGCTCATCGCAGTTGAGCTGGATGAACGCATGATAGAGGGCTTGAGGATCAAGACCTTCGGAATGGACAATGTTGAGATCATCCATAATGACATCCTCAAGGTCGACCTGAAGGAGCTGATAAGCAGGGAACTCGATGAGAACGGACTATCCGATGTGAGGATAGTCGGAAATCTCCCTTACTACATCACGACTCCTATCATAATGAAGCTGTTGAGTGCCGATACAGGCGCATCCAGCATCACAGTAATGATGCAGAAGGAAGTCGGTGACAGGATCGCAGCTCAGCCCGGAACCAAGCTGTCAGGAGCGATCACATATTCTGTGCACTATTATGCTGAGGTAACAGAGATCGCCGAAGCAGGCAGAGAATGCTTCTACCCTGTCCCTAAAGTAGACTCGGTGGTGCTCAGGCTAGATATCAGGCCGGAGAAGGCAGTTAAAGTCCGGGATGAGGAACTGTTTTTCAAATGTATCAAGGCGGGTTTTTCGCAAAGGCGGAAAACCCTGCATAATTCTCTCATGTCAATGGGAGATGTAGATAAAAAAACAATAGCTGAGGCTCTTGCACGTGCCGGTATAGCCGGTGAGAGAAGAGCAGAAAGTCTCAGCATGGAGGAGTTCGCTGTTCTTGCGGACTGCCTTATGGAGGCATGAATTGCTGGAAAAACTTAAGTTTATTCTTTCTTGCATTGCAATTCCTTTAAAATGGATAGGCGGCAAAGCGAGAAAGCTGTTTCTGAAAATATTCCCGAGAAGAGCAGCTAAATATTTCGATGCAGACAGGCATGAGGTAAAGTATATTATGCTGATGGGCATAGTTGCTTTGGCCATCAATCTTTATATGGAATGGTTTGCCAGACTCTCGACCGGACCGGCAGAGGGATTCAGGTGGGCTGTTACCAACCCTGTCGTCTTCCTGTATAACATGCTGATCATTTTCTCAACTATGACCCTGGCGCTTCTGTTCAAACGCAGGAGATTTGCCTGGTTCATGATCTCTCTTGTATGGATCATTCTCGGATCGGTCAACGGAGCAATACTGATGTCGAGAATGACGCCGTTCACTCTATACGATCTCCAGAATTTTGCCGACGGGCTTACTATTATGACGACATATTATGCGATCTGGCAGATAGTCCTGATGGCAATTGCTCTGGTACTCGGCGTCATGGCGATAATCCTGATATTCCTCAGAAGTGAAAAGTGGACGAATATCAAATACAGGAAGAGCATCGCTGCTATATTACTCACGGCATGTCTGACCGGAGGAGCTACGATCGGCGCGATACATACCGGACTTGTCAGCACCTTCTTCGGGAATCTCAACTACGCATACCGCGACTACGGACTCGCGTACTGCTTCATTACAACATCTTTGAACGCAGGCATCTCCAGACCTTCCGGGTATTCGGAAGATATGATGACCGCCATTCTTAAGAAGCATACCAAGAGAGGGACCAAGACTGCACTCAAGGAGAAGAATGACAGTACTGAACATCCTAATATAATCGTCCTGCAGATGGAGTCGTTCACTGTTGCGCAGGACTATGCAAATATCAAAGTCGACAGAGATCCGACACCTGTCTTCAATGAGTTATATGATAACTACTCGTCTGGAAGATTTACTGTACCTGCTTGCGGAGCGGGGACTGCAAATACAGAATTCGAAGTGCTTACGGGGATCAGTGCCAAATTCTTCGGACCGGGAGAATATCCGTATAAGGGAAAGCTGCGTGAAAACACTTTGGAAAACATGGCATATGTTCTGAAGAGTCACGGATATCAGACCAGTGCCCTTCATGACCACAGAGCGCTCTTCTACAACCGTAATGAGGTATACGCAAATCTCGGCTTTGACAGCTTCACATCTGTAGAGTATATGAACAACCTGTCATTCACACCGACGAACTGGTGCAAGGATACTGTTCTGACAGGGCAGATCATGGAAATAATGAAGTCTTCCGAGGAGAGAGACTTCCTGCATGTGATATCTGTAGAAGGTCATGGCGCGTATCCTACAGAGCAGGTATTCAAGAATCCTTATACTACAGTAACTGCAGATGATCAGGAGACAAAATGGAAGTATGAATACTATCTCAATGAATGCCATGAGATGGATACATTCATAGGAGACCTGATCGACAAGATCAACGAATCCGGTGAGCCGACTATCATGTTGATATACGGAGATCATATACCTGCGCTGGACGTCAAGGAAGAGAACTATAAGGCGGATGACCTATACCAGACCAGATATGTGTTATGGGACAATATCGGACTGGAGAAGAAAGACAGGAATATCCACTCATATCAGAGCGGCGCGATCATGCTGTCAAGAGCAGGAATGGGTCATGAAGGTATTATGTTTGATTACCAGCAGACGACCAGCCCTAAGAAGAAGTATTATCTGAACGAGATGGAAGCGCTTGCCTACGATATGCTGTACGGAAAGAAGTATGTTTACGGAGGAGAGAACCCTTACAGCCCTGCGGATATGAAGATGGGTCATAAGGATATAACGATCAAAGAGATCGTAAAGATCGGAGACCGTTATTATATCAGAGGCAAGAATTTCACTGAGCGGTCGATCATAAGTATCGACGGCAAGCAGCTGTCAACTTTGTATCTGTCTCCGACACTGCTGGCGCTGAATGAGGAGATCGATACCGAAGATATTGAGAAGCTGCAGGTAAGCCAGGTCGATAAATCTGAAGAAGAGATCCTTACTACTGTAGGGGCTAATGAAGAACTGTAGGAGGTCATTAATGGCTGAAGATATAAAAAACATTGTTGATAATAATACCGAGGCCGCTCCTAAGAAGAGGTCTTATACCAGGATCAAAAGGACTCCGGTCCTGAAAGAGGAGAGCCCTGCGGCAGCTGAAGAGGCTGTTGAGGTGAAGGAAGAGATCTCAGCTGAAGCAGAGGGATCAGCAGTATCTGAAGAGCCTGAAACAGCTGAAGCTGTAATGGATGCTTCTTCCGAAGATAATCCGGATGCGGAGGCCGATGCTTCAGAGCAGGAGGAGAGGCCGGAAGTAGAAGGCATCCTCGAGATCGCAGAAGATGGATTCGGATTTCTGAGATTTGATAATTTCCTTACATCAAACAAGGACATATATGTTTCAAACAGCCAGATCAGGAGATTTGGCCTCAGGACGGGAGACAAGATCCTCGGGATCACGAGAAAACCGCGTGCCGGTGAGAGATTCGGCGCTCTTCTCTACGTTAAGGCAGTCAACGGGCTCGATCCGATGACAGCTAAGAGGAGACCTCACTTTGATAATCTGACGCCGATCTTTCCGAATCAGAAGATCGTGCTGGAGAATTCCAGCATAGATCTGTCGACCAGGGTCATGGACCTTGTCGCTCCGATCGGAAGAGGTCAGAGAGGACTGATAGTTGCGCAGCCTAAAGCAGGAAAGACTGTACTGCTCAAGAAGATCGCTGCATCGGTCGAGGAGAAATACCCTGACATAGAGCTGATCGTACTTCTTGTGGACGAGAGACCTGAAGAGGTCACAGACATGAAGAGGAGCCTTCACAAGAGCGAGGTCATATATTCGACCTTCGATGAGGAAACAAGACATCATGTCAAAGT
>SVCR01000090.1 GCA_015058265.1 Clostridiales bacterium | reverse complement strand
TTTTATCCGTCCACTATGTTTGGGTTGCATTATTAATAGGTATTCGTAATCGATTTATGCTACAATAACCGTATAATAACCCTTATTGCTTTATGAAGCTTAAATCTAAATTGGAGGATAAACGAAATGGCAACTTATGATTGGAGCAAATTCGGTCTGCACATTCCGCAGATCATGCTCCCTAAAGAAGGAACCGACTACTTCAAATGGGCAGTAGTAGCCTGCGACCAGTACACATCTGAACCTGAATACTGGGACAAGGTTGAAGAGATCGTAGGTAACGCGCCTTCAACACTCAGACTCATGCTCCCTGAACTATATCTGGACAAGCCGGATGAGGCAGACAGGATCAAAGCAGTAAGATCCACAATGGATCAGTATCTCGGAGACGGAACACTCAGAAAGATGGAGCCGGGTTGCATGCTCATCAAGAGAACAGCTGAAGGCCGCTCGCGTTGGGGTCTGGTAATAGCTACAGATCTTGAAGCATATGACTTCAGCAAGGGCTCGCAGTCTCTGACAAGAGCTACAGAGGGCACAGTAGTAGAACGTATACCTCCTCGTCTGAGGATCAGAGGAGACGCTCCTATAGAGATGCCGCACATCATAATCCTTATAGACGACCCTGACAAGACAGTCATTGAGCCTCTTGTTGATCAGCCTAAGGAGGTCATCTACGATACAGACCTTATGATGGATGGCGGACATATCACAGGATGCTTTATCAAAGAGAAAGATCTTGAGGGAGCTCAGGAAGCGCTCAGCAGACTTTACGATAAGGCAGAAGAGAAATACGGCAGCGGTCACGTTATCTTCCAGGCTATGGGCGACGGAAACCACTCACTGGCAACCGCTAAGACAGCTTGGGAAAACATCAAGAAGACACTTTCTCCTGAAGAGATCGAAGGACACCCTGCAAGATACGCACTCTGCGAGATCGAGAACATCCATGATGAGGGCATCGTATTCGAGCCGATCCACAGAGTATTATTCGCAAACAACGGTCAGTCCGGCATGGACCTTGTAGAGAAAGCTGTTGCTCATCTTGACAGCAATAACGGCCATGCATATATCGCAGATGCTGACGCTGCAGTTCCTGAAGGCGCATTCGAGATTCCTTTCATCACACTGACCAAGAAAGGCAAGATAATCATCGAAGGACCTGAGAGCAAACTCGAAGTCGGATGCCTCCAGCATGCTCTTGACATCATGGTCAAAGAGGAAAAGGTCTGCGATATCGACTACATCCACGGAACAGAGGCTGTAAACAAGCTCTCAATGAGAGAAGGTAATGCAGGCTTCATGCTTCCTGCAATGGACAAGTTCCTCCTCTTCCCTGCTGTTGCAGCTGACGGAGCACTCCCACGTAAGACATTCTCAATGGGAGAGGCAAACGAGAAACGTTATTACATCGAGACTCGTTATATCGCTAAATAAGCGGCTGCGGTATTCTGCCTTAAGGCAGATAACGATTTCATCAACAACAAAGTGCTCTGCATTTATGATATGCAGAGCACTTTTATTGTTTTGATTCAGCGTCTTCATTGGATGCAGGACATCATACGACCTTGAATGTCTTCTTGACAAGCGTCGTTGTTCCCTTAGAATTCTTCGCCTTGACCATGTAGATATATTTACCTTTGCTTAACTGTCCGAATTTGATCTTAGGGTCGAGCTTCCTGAGATCGTATTTTTTCTTATTCGGCTTTGCCGAAGCAGACAGAACGTTATTGCCCGAAGAATCCCTTATCAGTATCTGCACCTTCTTGATCTTATATTTCGATGTGATCTTCCCTTTTATGATAAACGGGCTGCCCTTTGCCAGTTTCTTAGGTGCAGTATATGACTTTATTTTGAGTGTAGTCTTCTTCTTGGCCGCTTTTACCGTGAATTCTTCGTCCACAAGATCCAGCGACTGCTTCTTGTCAGTAGCTGATATGACATATCTGTACTTGCCTGCGGCAAGAGTTCCGAATTTCAGATATGCGTCCATTGCCGAGACATCATATGATTTCTTCCCCGGCTCATCGTTCATATACAGCACCGCATCACCGGCACTGTTTATTACAGATATCTCTACTGATTTGATCTTTACATCAGATGTTATCTTTCCTCTGACAGGGAACGGATCTCCCTTCTTGAGAGTATCAGGCACAGTCGCGCCGGTGATCTTCAGAGCGGAAATGTCATTTGTCTCACTCTCGCTTTTATCTGTATCTTTATTTGTATCAGCCGGAGTATTCTTGCCTTTGATCTTGAAGGTGTTCTCGTGCAGGACTGCAGTCTTCTTCTCGTCTGTTGCAGTGATCTTATATGTGAACGTACCCGCAGGGAGAGTTCCGAATTTTACAACTGAGTCAAGCCCGTATACATCATACATCCAGGCATCCGGTTCAGCTTTCTTGCTTATTACAGCTTTACCCTTGGAATTGACTATCTCGACCAGGACTTCTGTGATCCTGTAGTTCGACTGTATCATTCCTCTGATAGTGAAGCCATTGCCCTTCTTGACTGTCGACGGAGTCGTAACATCTGAGATGGACATGTTGGATTTGACCTTATTTCCGCCGGCAGAAGTAGATTCTCCGGTCGTGCTCTTGATGCGCCAGTACTTTGATATCCTGTTGAAACTCAGCATCGTAGTGTTCGCCCACTTCTGAATTCCCATACTGTAACTGTTACCGCTTGGATAACCTCTGTTATAGGACGAATCGACAGCATAGACCACACCATCCTTGATCTTCACAGCAAGCACCGCATGAGGACCGGATCTGATAGCGTTCTGTCCCCACACTATGACACCTTCAGGATGTTCCTTAAGCAGTTGCTTCAGTTCCCTCTTCTTGGACGCTTCTGTGTTCCCTTTGAAGTAGCCATGCTCAATATGATAATTGATCCCATCATTGCTGTAGTCACTGGTGTATTTCATGCCGCCTGACGGAGCAACGAAGGGCTGGATAGCCTTATTGGTGATAGTATTCCATTTTTTCGATCCGTGTGTTATCGCAAATCTTCTCAGCATGGATTTGCATGATGTGATGACGCAGTAACCTCCCTTGTAATCACTGCACGGGGTATATAAAACCGCCTTATCATCAATGCTCGGCAATTCCTGAGATTGCGCGGCAGTAATGACCGGGATCGATAATACCAGCATCACCGCGATAAGCACAGTGGATATTATTTTTCTTCTTTCCATAACAACACCTGACCGCACGCCAAATCTCTGCCCGGCCGGCAGAGGCTGACGTATTGATAATCCTCCATTTCGATTTTACTATCAGTGAGGAATCAATAATACTTTTCTGTATATTTTTTATGCAAACCGGCTCCGGATCAACTAAACAGGCACAGAAAAAACGCGAATCCGGTAAGACCCGCGCTTTGACTATCTTTCAAGTATTCGTGTTTATTCAAAATCAGTCTGCATTTGCATCAGCCTGTCTTGCTGCATCGTATACTGCTCTTTCTTTATCGAGAGTCGGTGTGACTTTAGCTACGATGAATGCTGCTACAGCGCCGCAGATGAATCCAGGCAGAAGTTCATATACGCCTGTGCTTGCGGAGAGACCGCCGAACAGCCAGCCAAGGTCTACAACGAAACCGACGATGATACCGGCTATAGCACCCTTATAGTTGAATTCTCTCCAGAAGAGTGACAGGATGATTACCGGTCCGAACGAAGCACCGAATGCGCCCCAAGCGTTCTCTACCAGATTCATGATAGCCTGTGCACCTGCTCCCTTCGATGAAGCAATCAGGTAAGCAATAATAGCGATGACTACTACTACGATACGTCCAACCATTACAGCTTCTTTCTCAGATACGTTCTTCTTGAACAGAGTGTAAAGGTCTGCTGTGAATGAACTGGAAGCTACGAGCAGCTGAGAGTCTGCTGTAGATACCGAAGCCGCGATGATAGCCGCGAGCAGCAGTCCTGAAAGTGCAGGCGGGAAGTACTTCCTTGCCATGGTGATGAAGACGAGTTTCTGAAGTCCCTGTGGCAGGAGTTCATCAGCAACAAGCATTCTGCCCATGTATGCGATGAGGCATGCACTTCCGAGTGAGATCAGTACCCATACGATAGCGATCGCAGCTGATTTCTTGATCTGTGAAGGCTTCTCGATCGACATGAATCTTACGATGATGTGCGGCATACCGAAATATCCGAGACCCCATGCAAGACCTGTAGCTATATCCTGCCAGCTTGCGCTGAAGATACCGCTTCCGAAGTCGCATGTTACTACTGCGCCACTTGCATCAGTATATTCATATACCTGTGAAAGCAGTGAGGTGTCGAGATTCTGACGAGTAGCAATAACAGTGATAGGAACTGCCATAAGAGCGATCATCATCAGCATGCCCTGGAAGAAGTCCGTCCAGCATACAGCTGTGAATCCACCGAATATAGTATAGAAAACGATCAACAGTGCGAAGATCACCATTGCCAGCGTTGTTGAAATTCCCGGGAACAGTGTTCCGAATACTGTTGTACCGGCTACGAATGCGGAAGCAACGTAGATGGTATATGAGAACAGGAAGATCAGAGCGCAGATTACCTGCAGTGTCTTGCTGTCCGCATCGAATCTGTTTGCAAGGAACTGCGGGATAGTGATCGAGTCATCAGCCTCAGCAGAGAATACTCTGAGTCTTCTTGCACAAAGTATCCAGTTGAGAGCTGTACCGAGAGCGAGTCCGATACCGATCCAGATCTGTCCAAAACCGAACGCGAGGATCGATCCCGGGAGTCCCATCAGCAGCCATGCTGACATATCTGAAGCCTGAGCTGAAAGTGCTGTTACCCAAGGTCCCATTGAACGTCCGCCGAGGAAGTAATCCTCCTGGCTTCTCTGCTTGTCCTTGATGTAGAAGTAGATTACTACTCCCATCAGAGCGACGAAGTACAGGATAAAAGTTAACATTTCAGAATTCATACAATACTCCTTTTCTATTGCCACCTTTTTTACTTACGCTTTTTCTCTATCGATTATCTAATTCTACGAATACTTTGTTACGGCATTTTCAAATCCGGGTTCTTTCGGTTAATTATTAATAGATTCGAATTGTCGCAATAAGATCATATGATGGTGACAATATCCTATAAAAGTATTATTGTCCATTTCGGCTTTTAAGTCAAACTAAATTTGATATTAAGTTATCATTAAATATGATAATACTGTGATGAAAAAAAGTATCAATAAATAGGAATCATTGATTTTTCAATGGTTACAAGCAAGAAGCAAAGAAGCATAAGTATTAATTTAACGTTATTTTTTTAACGATTTTACCCGTCATCCCCTACTCATTATCAACAATTCAATCCATAAAAACAGCTATTTCGCATGTCCTCCGGTGTCTTGCAGATGATAAATCAGAGAATATTTGCCCGTATCCTATCGGCATTTATGAGTTTATTTTTTTGTTAAAAAAACATCAGGCTCCATCTGCCGGAGTCTGATGTTCAGATAGTGTTCTCTCTCTATGGATATACGGTCCACCGGAAAAATTTTTATTAATTCAGTTAAAATGCCGGAACATTCGGCGTCTGTTATAGGTCAATTCAGATCTGCCTTCCTCTCAAGCAGATACTTGCAGATGTAGAAGTAGAATGCTGACAGGCAAAGTGTTGCTATCAGAGATACCAGCATCACATACTGGAATGTCCCGAATGCACTCTGTTCATTAAGTTCTATGTTAAACAGGGGCATAAAGACTCTTCCCAGAGTCGTTTCCAGCACCAGAAGGCCGATGTAGGCTCCTATGGACGCAAGTGTTACTCTCTTCTTAGCCTGGTGCCCTAACGTAATAGCTGCATATATCGCAAGTATGCTTTTTACAATACTGAACAGGCCCACCACTATGACCTCTATGAATATCAGTACAGCCTGCCATGTTACCCCAGCATACAGCTGTTTTAAAAAGGCTGTTATGTTCAGGTTCAGGAATTCCTTCAATCCGGAGCTGAACAGGAGTATCAGCACCACCGACACCAGAGCCGCTAATGTGGATATGACCGACCATATGAGAGCAGACAGCGTCTTGTTCGCAAGATGCTCTGTTATACTGACAGGTAAAGTCAGGTTGAAATATGCTTCATCTCCGAGCAGGCTGTTACGATAGCGCTGTATTATCAATATCAGGAACATAACGAAAACCGCAGTTGTGACCACTATATACACCAATATTGACAGGATAGCGAACAGATCGCCTTCTGTATCGAGCCGCCCTACGCCCAGTCCGAGAAGAACCGATGTTGCTGCCCATGCTGCAAACAAAGGCATCAATCTGCGTCCTACGGCATCCATTTCATATTTGAGCAGTTTACCTAACATTTGAACACCTCCCTGAAGAGCATATCTACACTCTCCCCTGTTTCCTCTCTGATCTCATCGGCATGTTTGTGCAGTGCGACTTTGCCCTCCTTGAGGAATATCACATCGTCGAGGACTGACTCTATGTCGGATATCAGATGGGTCGATATCACAACTACAGCATTCTCATTGTAATTGGATATTATCGTCCTGAGAATATAATCTCTGGTTGCCGGGTCGACACCTCCTATCGGCTCATCGAGCAGATATACCTCAGCTTCTCGCGCCATCACCAGAGACAGCTGCAGCTTCTCTTTAGTTCCCTTGGACATTTTCTTCAGCTGCTGGCTGAAATCTATCCCGAGGTCGTGTATCATGTCTTCTGCTTTGGAACGGCTGAAATCAGGGAAAAAGTCTTCATACAGTCTGATAAGCTGGTTTGTAGTCATGTAGTCCGGCAAGGCATTGCGATCCGGCAGATAAGCCACTATCTTCTTAGTTTCTATTCCCGGTTTCATTCCGTTAACAGTCAGATCCCCCGAAGTAGGTTTGATGAGATCGTTCAGCAGCTTGAGAAGTGTTGTCTTGCCGCTGCCATTCG
>SVCR01000089.1 GCA_015058265.1 Clostridiales bacterium | reverse complement strand
GTTCAATGAGACTTTGGCGCAGTCACTCGGCGAAGACTGCAGTCTGGATGTGATGACGGGAGTCCAGGCAAAGCTCGCTGCCAAGATCGATGAGAACGAAGAATCGGGATCCGCTTTCATCCCGACGATCTCAATGGAAGAGGTGGAGGAAGTCCTTACATCAAGAGGCGTTCCGGCGGCCAAAGTCGATTCCTTCCGCGAGAACCTGAAGAACAATCTCGGAGAGACAGAGATCATCAATGCATCGAACATCGTGGAGAAGAACCGGTATGAGATCGTATCTTCCGAGGCGAAGATAGTGACAGCTCCGGAGCAGGCTTTGAGGATCAAGACGCAGGTGATCGACGGGGTCAAGTACTTCCTGGTACCGGTCGGCGCGGATATCCGAGTCAATGGAGTCGACATATCCGAGTAGAACGATGCAATTGTATGCCATCGACATATCCGAGTAGAACGCTGGACATGAATGGTTCACCATATCCGTGCAGAGCGAAGTTGCTGAATGGACCTGCATATCAGGATAGAATAATCTATCAGAATAGCGCGATATACGACTAAACGAGGCACCTCTTCGGAGGTGTTTTCTGTTAATTGATTTATGCTTTGTTTGGATGAGCCTTCACCTATGGTAAAATGCAAGTAATAAGTCGCATCGAGTCGGCATGAATCTCTTTCAAGACCGGGATCCCATGTTATTTCGGAAATTCGAATCAGACCTGAACCTAGTAAAGGGGGGACGCGTTATGAGGCTTAAGAACATACATAAGCTTATTGGCTCTGCTGTGGGTGTCATGTCAGTGCTGTTTGTACTGGTGCTGTTATCGCCTGCTGCTGCTTTTGCCGAAGATGAGGGCGGTGCTCTCGATTCACTCAAGCCGCAGCATGGTATCCCGCTGGTGATCGTCAATATAGATGAAGACGCAGAGCACATCGCTGCCGCAAACGATAATGATGAAGACCATGTATACGGGACGATGGCCGATATGAACTCAAGCGAGAATCACTCTGTCAGGTGCCTTGGATCTGTAAGGATCGAGGTGCCGGATGGCTACGAGCTGCCTGATGGAGATCTTACCTGGCTGGGAACCGACCTGAAGCTGGATTACATCCGCGGCAGAGGTAATTCGACTTGGGATAAGGATAATACGAAGAATCCTTACAAAATCAAGCTTTCTGAGCAGACCGATCTGTTCGGCATGGGCGGGAGTAAGGAATGGGCGTTGATGGCTAATGTTTATGACAGTACGCTCATGCATAACAGGGTAACCTACTGGCTCGGAGCTCAGCTGGGGATGCCTTTCTCGGTCGAAAGTGTTCCTGTGGATGTAGTCATGACCAGGACAGGAGCAGAGGATCATATATATCTTGGTTGTTATGATCTGAGTGAGCTGGTCAGTGTGGAAGCTTCCAGGGTGGCTATAGACAAGTTGAAGAAGAAGCCCGCTGAAATATCGGAGGCAGGCGAAGAGGAATATCAGAAGACCGGAGGTTATCTCTTCTGCATATTCAATTCCTGTCAGAAGGATGATCCGGAAAGCAATACATTCACAACGACGAATCTCGTTGATTTTGCCTTTAACGATCCGGAATTCCTTGTAGAGGACAGCCTGACAGAATGGCAGAAAGGACAGAGACAATATCTGAAGGAGTACGTTCAGGATATAGAAGACTTGATAGTCAACAACGAAGAGATAGATGAGGAGACACATAACAAGATCGCCGAAATGCTCGATCTCCGGTCTGTTGCTGACTACTGGCTGATACAGGAATTCACCAAGAACGGAGACGCTTACGTGACCGGCAGCACATACTTCTTCAAGCCGAGAGGCGACAAGATGTATTTCGGGCCGCTTTGGGACTTTGACCTGGCTTTGGGTCTGTTCGATGAATCCGATGGGGAGCCTTTCCCGGGGGTGGAGGGGTTCAATTACACAAGCATGCTTTGGATAGATGAACTGAGGGCCAAAGATCCGAGATTCGTTGAGATCATAGAACAGGAATGGGCGAAGCTGGATACGGCTCTGACAGAACTCACCAAGAGCGGCGGCACACTTGAAAAGTATCGCGATGAGATCAGATACGCATATGCAGCAGATCCGCAAATTGCTAAGGAAGAGGAAAACGATCCCGATGTCACAGCGGATAATCTGCGCAAATGGATCGATGCCCGCCATGAGTGGATGGGCAGCAACCTTGACAAACTCGGAAATGTTTATACCACAGTCACTTACGTGGCTGACGGCAAGCCTGTACATGTACAGAACAAAGCAAAGATCGGAGGGGCTCCGTCGGACGACCCGGAAGCACCGGCTAAAGAAGGATACTATTTCATAGGGTGGTTCTCAGATGATGAAACACCGATGGATGAGGTCAAACTCGAGGGACCGACTGAGCTCTATGCGAAGTACGTAGATGAGGCACATGCAACTCTCCCGACTGATCTGTTTCTTCAGGAGTCCGAGTTGTGGAGAGAAGACGATGAAGATATCAATTTGTACTATGACTACATCGTATTTCCGAGAGATGCGGTATCGGACAAAGTCACTTGGAAATCGAGCGATGAGGGCATAGCGACTGTCGATACCGAGTCATGTGTCCATACGCTTAGAGCAGGTGATGTGACGATTACCGGAACAACCGTCAACGGGATAAAAGCTGAGATACTGCTGCATGTCGTTGAGCAGGGGACGCTGGAGCTTGTTGATCCGGAGAAAGTAGTAGCCGACAGTCCTGATATAAGGCTCAAAGTCGGAGAATATACGCAGGCAAAATGGCACATTGTCCCGGAAGGCGTGCCTATCAATAGAGACAGTTACTCGTTCACAATGTCTGATGACAATGTGGTCGCTGTTGACGGCCTCGGAGTTATCACCGCTCTCAGCCCGGGTACGTCAGATGTGACGCTGACGGTAAGCTACGACGAGGACAAGGAGGTCAGCACAACGTTCAAAGTGACTGTTGTTGACCCGAATGCTCCTGCTGATGCTGATATTGGTCCGGGAACAAAGCACAAGTCAGGCGGCAGCACCTATAAGATCATAACGAAATCCGCCGGCAGCAAGGCCGGGACCGCTGCTCTGATCACAGCAGTGAATAAGAAGTCGGTCAAAGTGCCTGCGACTGTGACCATCAAAGGCAGGAAATTCAATGTGATCCGGATAGACGCCGGAGCGTTCAAGGGTAAGAAGATCCGGACAGTCACGATAGGGCAGAACGTCAAGACCATAAAGAAGAACGCCTTCCGCGGATCAAAGGCGACAAAGCTCATGGTCAAGAGCAAGAAACTCACGAAGAAGTCCGTCAAAGGATCGCTGAGAGGATCCAAGGTTAAGAGAGTGCAGGTGAAGATCGGCAAGAAATCAGTCAACAAGAAATTCGTGAAGAAATATAAGAAGATCTTCACCAGGAAAAACGCAGGCAAGAAAGTCAAGGTCAGCTGAAGCTCATAAGAGAACAATTAATAGAAGCGGGCTCAGCGGAAGACCATAATAGCACAATATGAGGATCCGAGATTGCGTAAGATAAGGGTCTGAGATAGCCGGATCATCTAGCGCTAACAAGAACAGATACTCAGATTATCAGCATAACTTACAAGAATTGCTTAGGGAGCCGGAATCATCAGCGAATTCCGGCTCCCTGTGGCTTATAGGACAAAAATTGTTAGTAAAAACCGCTACAACAGTTCAATTTCAAGCGTTGTAGCGGTTGTATTTTTTGAAAGAATATAGGCTAAAGCTGCTAAAGCCGGAACCATAAAGCCGGAACACAAAGAATATGTAGTTTTATAGTGTTCTGATTGCCCCATGCATATTCCTGGGGCAATCAGGAGGCGCTGCGCGCCGTTAAGTGGCCGGAATATGAAGTTCTGCTACTCTGAAGGCGGCATTTTCATGAGATTCGTATTAATCCTATGAAATATGCAGTTACTTTGACTGATACTTCATAAGCTAGCGAAAAAAAGGGTGAAAATAGAGAGAAAATAGGGAGAATTGAAGTGGTTGCCGCCAGAATTATGAAAATGATCGGGATACATTAAAAAACTACATATTTATAGCAAAGGCAAACGCTCCGGCGGATCAATTTATGGCAAAAGCAAACGCTCCAGCTGGTAGATCCGGCTGATAGATCCAGCTGATTAAAGCACGGGATGGCCTTATGAATTCGCCGGCGCGTCTTCACCTGATATTTCAATTACTCGTAATTGGTATATAGAAAGCGTGAATTTTAAAAATCCTTAAATAATCTTAATAAAAATCCATAAGTGGTATAATAACCTTGTATATGCTTGGAAATTCAAGTGCTTGAACTATTTTTATCAACCTTAGTGCGGGTGCTGATAATGACGGTTAATGTGACGCTGTAGATATTATAGTATATGTATCACAACCGAAATCAGGATCTAGCTGATTCACACTTTCAGTTCGGATCAGACCCGCGATCAGATACGCCAGTAGGCTCGCAGATAACAGCGCACAAGTGCACCTGCGGATCTGCCGGAGAACCGTACGCATACTGCACACAAGTACGCCAGCAGGCTCGCAGATAACAGCACACAAGTGCACCTGCGGATCGGCAGAAAGAGGCCTTTTTTGGCCCTTTCGAGCCGGATAATGAGGAAGTTTGCGTGCGATTGGCGGGCTGTTTCTGAAATATCTTGAAAGCTGCGCTTGAATGGTTTCGAATGCTTGAAATGAAGCCCGTTTCATGGTACTTTAATTGTGAATAATTATGCTCTGATAAGTATGTGTTCCTTGCAGAAATGCCCGAATATACAAGGCGGCAAGGACCGGCTGAGCTGACCGGCTGCGCTAGCAAGGACCGGCTGAGCTGATTGGCTGAGCACTTTACACATCACGGATGACAGGGCAACGGGAATGGATGGTTTGGCTGTGTTATGCTCAAATGGATCAAGGAAAAACTTTTTACGGTAATCCTGATCGCCTGCATGCTGGTAGGTGTGGGATTATTGGCGTATCCATCTATAGCTAACTACTGGAATTCATTCCACCAGACACGCGCTATCATGGCATATAACGACGCGGTGTCGGATATGTCGACTGAGGATTACAAGAAGATCCTCAAGAGCGCAAGGGCTTATAACAAAGAGCTGGCTTCTCACGGTATGCGTTGGGTAATGACCGATGCGGAGAAGGCAGCATACAAGAAGGAACTCGATATAGGCGGAACAGGGATCATGGGATATATCAGCATCCCTAAGTTCCACATCAGATGCCCTATCTACCACGGTACTGAAGAATCAGTCCTCCAGATAGCTATAGGACATCTTGAGGCATCGTCGCTTCCTATAGGCGGCAAGAGCACACACAGTCTGGTATCCGGACACAGAGGACTGCCGTCGGCAAGACTCTTCACGGATATCGACAAGATCAAAGAAGGCGACACCTGGACCATCACAGTCCTCAACGAGACGATCACTTATGAGTGCGATCAGATCAGGATAGTCCTGCCGGACGATCTGTCAGATCTCAAGATAATCGAAGGCGAAGATCTCTGCACACTCATCACCTGCACACCTTACGGTATCAATACCCACAGACTGCTGGTGCGCGGACACAGAGTACCTAATGCCAACGGATCTGCGGACATCACTGCGGACGGTATCCAGATCGAACCGATTTATATCGCACCATTCCTGGCAACGCCGATACTGATCATACTCCTGATCATACTTCTGACATCGACCAGGAAGGCAAAGCGTTTCGACCCTCGCAAGATCGTCGAGTCGTACTTCAGGAACAAAGGACTCAAATAGCGGAAAGATTAGTATCACCTCGCGGAGAAGGGGCGTAAGACATGAAAACCAGAAAGAAAATCAACATTAAAATGATCCTGAGCATAATGCTTGCGATTGTTGTCGCAGGCGGCTTCGGGTTCCCTTTCATGAATGCGTACGCAGCGGGCGGCAATGCTATTGTTAATCTCGGAGAGATAACAGATCTTCCGTCCGGTACTTCGTTTGACTTTGACATCTACAAAGTCGGAGATTATACGCATGATTCAGACGGCAAAGCTGTGTTTGAACTGAATGGCGCATATGCTTCGTCAGGCGCTGATGTCAAGATACCTAATCAGGATGAATTTGATCCTGATGAACATGGCGGCACCAGCTGGGAGCAGACATGGCTGGATTCGGCGAATACGCTCGCTACATTCATCGACGGTATGGATAGCAAACCGACACCTGACGCAACTATGACTATAGCTTCGGGCGGATCGGGCTCGGCATATCTCAACAGCAACGGTCTGTACCTCCTCGTAGGTAAGACAACTATCGTTGATAATGTAAGATGGACGCCTCAGCCGATGTTCATCAGCATCCTCAACGGTGACAATACCTTTGATATGAACAATGAGGTCGCTGTCAAGATGAAGAGCGAGGTCATCGTATTCGAGCACAGCCTTCTCAAGATCTGGAACGGCCTTGATGAGACTCTCGAAGAGATGGTCAAGCCTAAAGAGATCAAGGTCAAGATCTGCTACGGCGGAGAGACCATCGACACAGTCACACTCAATGATGACAATGACTGGTCATGGGCATGGACATCGACTGAGACAGGCGATACTTACACATACAACTACAAAGACGGCGATGAAGAGAAGACTATCGAATTCAAGCCGAACAAGGATGATCCTAAGTGGACTGTTGTTGAGGTCAGAGACGTCAATGACTCCAGCAAGCCTGATGCTGCAGATATAGCTAAGCTCCGTTACTTCAATGTTTCGTACGAGAACACTAACGAGCAGCACACGATCACCAATACATTCACTACCAAGTCGCTGATCCTGAACAAGTCTCTTGACGGATATGATGACGAGGGACACAATGTAACTCTTTCGTTCAAGATCATCGGTAAGAATGCAGCTGACGAAGTGGTTTACACCAATCACCTCGGAATTTCATTCAGCAAGAAGGAAGATCTTGAGAAACCGGCTACTCTTTCCT
>SVCR01000088.1 GCA_015058265.1 Clostridiales bacterium | reverse complement strand
CATACATTGCAGAGGAACAGGGTCTTGAGATGTTCAGATTCATGCTCACCGAGCTGCTCAAGAACAGCGCTCATACCCTCACCGCGGATCAGGAGATGGTCATAGCTTCTTACAGCGAAGTATTGAGAGCACCCGGAGACGTTTTCTCCGCACTTAACATCCTTGATCTTGACTTTGGGACGATCAGGGATGCCGGCGGGAATGAGGTCCGTCTTACTCCGGCGTCATACATACACCATATGGAGTCATCCTCGCGTGAAGTAAGAAAGGCCGCTTATACAGCTCTTTACAATGAGTACAAAGCTCACAACAATACGATGGCGGCAATCTACTCCGCTAATGTCAGAAAGGACGCTGTAACAGCCCGCCTCCGCAGGTATTCTTCATCGCTTCAGGCTGCTCTCGCTCCGGACAGCATCCCGGAAAGCGTATATGACAATCTCGTTTCAGCTGTCAGAGAACACCTTCCTTCCATGCACAGATACGTACGGGCAAGGAAGAAGCTGCTCGGACTGGATAAGATGTATATGTACGACATCTATAATCCGCTTTTCGCGCCTGACAACACATCGTATTCTTTTGAAGAAGCTGTGGAGCTTATCAGCAAAGCCCTCGCCCCTATGGGAGAAGAGTATGTCAGTGTGCTGAGGCGCGGATTGACTGAAGAGCGCTGGGCGGATGTATATGAGAACACAGGCAAAACATCCGGCGCATACAGCTACGGGTCATATGACAGCCGTCCTTATATACTGATGAATTACGGCGGAGGTCTGAGAGATGTCCTCACCCTCATACATGAGAGCGGTCATTCGATGCATTCGTATTACACGAGACAGACTCAGCCATACATATACGGAGGCCATTCCATATTCACAGCAGAGGTAGCCAGTACGGTCAACGAGACACTTCTGCTCCGCTATCTTCTCGAAAATACTGAAGAGCCGGAAACAGAAGCCTATCTGATCAATCTGTATATAGATCAGTTCAAGGGAACACTGTTCAGGCAGACTATGTTCGCTGAATTCGAGCGATCGGCGCATGAATATGTCGAGGCCGGCGAACCGCTTACAGCAGAATGGCTCAACACAGAATACGGAAAGCTCAACGCTGAATACTTCGGTGATTCAATCGAGCATGATAATCTGATACAATATGAATGGTCGAGGATACCTCATTTCTACAGATCGTATTATGTCTATCAGTACGCTACCGGTTTTTCAGCAGCAAATGCTATAGCCGGCAGACTGCTTGGAGGTGAGCCTGATGCATCTGCAGATTATATCAGATTCCTCAGGTCCGGTTCATCAGACACCCCTGTCAGACTTCTTCAGCTGGCAGGCGCAGATATGAGTTCGGCCGGACCGGTCGGGCAGGCACTTAAGGTATTTGATTCTCTGACAGAAAGACTGGCAGAGATCGCGGGGAAAAAATAATGTCGGGCAAAGTATATATATTCAGAAACAATAAGGACAATTCATATCAGGCGGAAACTAAACTGAAGTCGATACTGACCGCCAGAGGATATGAGATACTGGACAGCTATTCAGAGGACGCTACCCTCCTTGCGTGCATCGGCGGCGACGGCACATTCCTCAGCTTTGTCCATAAATGCAGATTCCCTTCCGCACCGATCATAGGCATCAACACCGGGCATCTTGGCTTCTTCCAGGAGTCATCACCCGATCAGCTTGAAGAAACTATCGAACAGATCGACAACTGTAAAGTAAAAATACAGGATATCAGCCCCGTCCAGGCCAAAATAGTAACAGCCAGAAACATATATTACAGGCTCGGGCTGAACGAGATACTCGTAAGAGGTCAGTACTCTCACGTCTCGCAGTTTGAAGTATCCATCGGAGATACCAAAGTCCAGGATTTCTCAGGTGACGGAATTCTCGTATCAACTCCGGTCGGTTCCACTGCATACAACTACTCACTCGACGGCGCGCTTGTATCCCCTGATCTCGACGTACTCCAGCTGACACCTGTTGCTCCGATGAATACCAATGCATACAGATGCTTTCACTCCAGCATACTTCTGCCGGGAAACAGCACAGTGCGCATAGCGGGCTCGGGAAGGAGTTCTAAGGGTACGATCATCCTGTCTTTCGACGGCAGGACTCACGAGTTCAACAATGTAGAATACGTGGAGATCTCCCGTTCAGACAATGAGATACACCTTATCCGCCATACTGATTATGACTATTGGAAGAAGCTCAGCAGCAAGCTGCTGTGATCACATACCAAGTACAGATAAACAAGAATGAACACAACTGATTTCAAATACGAGCATATCGTTACCGGCGAAGAATCCGGCCTGACGATCAATCAGATACTAAGAAGCAATTACAAATTCTCTTCACGGTTCAGGACCAAGATGAAATATCAGTCTCTGGTATATCTGAACGGCGAGCAGGCTCCCGGCTACATCCGGCCGGAGCCCGGTGATATCATAGGGATAAAGCTTCCGGAAGAAACAAGTGATTTCCCGCCTGAGGATATCCCGCTGGATATAGTCTATGAAGACAGCGATCTTATACTCATCAACAAGCAACCCGGGATCATAGTCCATCCGACCAAAGGCCATCCGGAGCACACCATCGCAAACGGGGTGATGAAGTACATGGCCGATACCGGGCAGTCTTTCAAGGTTAGATTCGCCAACAGGATCGACATGGACACATCCGGTATCATAATCGTTGCCAAGAACGCGAATGCGCAGAACGACCTTTCCTCACAGATGAGGCGCGGAACTGTCATCAAGAAATACATCGCCCTTGTTCAGGGTTCAGTTGACGAAAGTCATTTTATCGTCGACCTGCCTATCGGCAGACCCACCCAGGAATCTATCAGGCGCACTGTAATGGATGAAGGCGGGAAACAAGCAGTTTCAGAGGTAAGTGTATTGCAGCGCTTCACCTCAGAAGAGTACGGTCCGCATACTCTGGTAGAAGTATTACTGCATACCGGACGTACCCATCAGATACGTGTACACCTTTCACACATCGGCCATATCATCGCAGGTGATGAACTCTACAGCGCACGATGCGACCTCATCGGAAGACAGGCTTTGCACGCCTATCATATCGAATTCGATCACCCCGCTACCGGCGAAAAGATGTCATTCAGCATCGATCTTCCCGAGGACATCAAGTCCGCGATCGACAAGCTTAAATAGACCCATATCACAGAGCATTTCATGCCGGTCATTTCCGCACACAGAAAACAAAAGACCTCATCAGTTCAGACAACAGTCTTACCTGATGAGGTCTTTTTTACATTCTTGCCATATATGCCGATAATACCCGTATCCGGGACCGATCCGGATCACATGTTGATCATGGAAGGATCTTCAAGCTCCCTGAATGCATCCTGCCCCGCATACTTGAAATCAGCAAAGCCCTTATTCAGCATCAGCTCGTAGAAAACACATCTTCCGAGAGCCATATAGCCCACAACTATGAACAGCGGGATCTCCGCGATCATTGCCGCTATCATATACGCATTGTCCGTGATCGTGACCTGTGCGGCAGCAAAGCTTATAAGTATCGTCGGAATATATGCCAGAAGCATATATGGGATATAAGCTATGAGCAGTCTGACATAATTCATCCTGTTTCCGTACATCATCATCCTGCTCTCCGCAAGCACCTGAGTCGCTTTCTTCGAAGGATCATCCGCCAGGATATAGAACGCCTGAGACAGATTCAAAGCAGCCAGGATGCCCGGTATCACGAAGAACATCGACCATACTGCTGTTATCATCACCTGCAGCACGAAGACGGACAGCGCCTTGAAATAAAGAGGAAGGCCTTCAGCCAGAGCACCATATTCCACCTTCCTGCTTCTTATGTAAGTCAGAGTATACAGAGCCTGCCCGAGGCTGAACACTCCGTTGAACAGAAGCGAATAAATAACAACCACTACCGGTGTAGCCGGAAAGCCCCTAAGATCAGCCATATTCGCAGATCCGGAAGCTGCAAGCAGATCTAAATTCGTGGTCGGGAAGAATATGCTGAGTGCATTCGGAACCCAGTTCATCAGGATGTAAAGCATGCACATGCCAATAAGGAAACTCCTGAGAGTTCCCTTTGAATGGCTTTTGCATTTGCTTATTATTCTTATCGGACTTTCTTTAACTATATAGTATTTTTGTTTGAATTCAGGCAACTTTCAGCAGCCTCCATTTGCTTTATTATGATATCTATCTGAGTTCTGCGTTGCACTTCTTGCCGAGAACCTTGATGATTCCGTTCATCTTCTTCTCGATCTGCTTGGATGTCATTGTCGAATCATCATTTCCGATGGTCAGGCTCAGCATTACTGACTTCTTGCCGGCAGGGATCTGCTTGCCGCGATACTCCTCAACAAACTTGAGGGACTTGACCATATACTTGATGGATTCTCTGATATCCTCCCAAGTGACCGATTCGTCTACGAGCAGTGAAAGATCCTGCTCGACCAGCGGATACTGTGGAAGATGTTCGAACTCATTAGTCCTTGAAGGATAAGGAACAAGCTTATCGACATCCAGCTCGAACGCTGCAGCATTGACCATCTTGATGCCGGACTCTGCGAGTGCAGCTACCGAGATCAGACCAATAGATCCTACCACGGTTTTGCCGGACATAACGTTGAGCCATACCTTCTCATCGGCCCATGACGGCTTAGCCTTCTGCTTGAATGACAGCGGCTCAAAGTGGCAGTAACCTGCCATGCCCTCGATCACGCCTTTTACCTTGAAGAAGTCTGTCCTTGCGTCCTTGCCGACGATAGTACCGGAGAGATAGTTCCTGTGTACAGGGAGCACCTCTTCAGGTGAAGAAGGACTGTACTCGCCCTTCTCGAATACCTGAGCTGCTTCGAACATACTGAACTCGTCAAAGTATCTGTAGTTCTTATCGATGGATTCGAGCATTCCCGGAATGAGAGAGGATCTGAGTATTCCGAGTTCCGGTGCAGGCGGAGTAGCGAGTCTTATCGATGCGTCAGTATCGATCTTCGCTGCGTGGATGAATTTCTCGTCTATCCAAGGATATGTGAAGATCTCATTGAAACCGCATCTGAACGCAAGGTACTCTCTGAGTCTTCTGTTCAGATCTGTTCTTACCTGATTGACAGAAGAATCGAACGCGATTGTCAGAGGTCTCTTCTTGAAATACTCATATCCGATCAGTCTTGCGATATCTCCGAGGATATCGTCATGTATAGAAACATCACCTGTTGATCTCCATGTAGGAGCTGTGCAGTGGTATACTCCATCGCTGAACTCGACCTTGTATCCGAGTCTTACGAGTATATCCTCGATCTCTTCAGTTGAAATCACTTCTCCCAGTCTCCTGTCGAGGAAGTCCTGTGTGATATCTATGACAGCGTTTTCTGTTTTGACAGGATATACGTCTGAAAATGCGCTGATCCTGCATTCCGGATATATCTCCTTGAACAGCTCAAGTGCAAGAGCAACACCGAGATCAGTTCTCTGAGTATCGATGCCCTTCTCATATCTAAGCGCAGCATCAGTCTTCTCATTGAAATAAGCTGTAGTTCTTCTGATTCCCGGAGCTGTGAATACCGCAGCCTCTAGAACGATGGAAGTTGTCGTATCGAGTACGGAATCCTTCTTGCCTCCCTTGATACCTGCCAGGTTCATCGGCTCCACGGTATCGCAGATGACCAGATGGTCAGATGTCAGGTCAAGATCCTTCTCATCGAGCAGGAGCAGCTTCTCCCCGTCACGAGCGAGTCTGACGACGATCTTTCCGCCCTCGACATGTGTGCTGTCGTATGCGTGCTGAGGCTGACCTACTGCCATGAGTACAAAGTTAGTGATATCAACGATGGCGTTGATCGGTCTCATTCCGCCGTTAGTGATGAGAGTCTTCATCCATGCAGGAGATTCCTTGACATAGATGTTGTCTATGATCGTAGCAGTGAATCTCGGGCATCTTTCAGGCTCGAGGATCTCCACAGGATATTCAGGAAGTCCCTTAGGAAGCTCTGTAGGATAATCCTTGAGAGGCAGCTTATAAATAGCTGCAAGCTCTCTGGCAACTCCGAGATGTCCCCACAGGTCAGGCCTGTTGGAAAGCGATTTGTTGTCGACTTCGAGGATGATGTCATCGAGTCCTGCGACTTCAGCTACACACTGACCGACTTCACACTCTACACCGAGATCAGTAAAGTCTACGATCTCTCTCTCGTCTGCAGGCGGATAGATGTCTCCCAGAAAAACTTCTGTAGCGCCGCAGATCATTCCGTATGACTTCTCACCTCTCAGCTTGGACTCCTTGATGAGAACAGGCTCACCTTCGCCGTGCCAGACTACCTCTGCTCCCGGCTTGGATACACAGACCTTGTGTCCCTCCTGAAGATTGGAGCCTCCGCATACGATCTGCTTGAGATCGCCTTCGCCGACATCAGTCATGCATATCTTGAGTGCGTCAGCGTTAGGATGAGGTTTGATCTCCTTGATCTCTCCTACTACTATGTCGTGGAATTTGTCTGCTGTGTTAACTATGTTCTCGACCTCAACAGTTCTCATAGTGAGGTCATAAGCGATCTGCTCGTATGTTAGATCCTGAGGCAGATCGACGTATCTTTCTAAGAATTTCAGTGAAATATTCATTGCTTTGCCCCCTGTCTACCTGAACTGCTTGAGGAATCTCAGATCTGCGCTGTGGAAGAGTCTTACGTCATCAACTCCGTAGCGCATCATTACAAGCCTGTCAAGACCGATATTAGTGTAGAAACCGGTCCACTCATCAGGATCGAGGTTTGCCGCTCTGAGTACGTTAGGATGGATGACACCTCCCGGCATTACTTCGATCCAGCCGTTGTGATTGCATGCTTTGCAGCCCTTGCCGCCGCAGAGCAGGCATTCCATGTCGATCTCGTAGCCCGGTTCAGTGAACGGGAAGAATCCTTCTCTCATCCTGACGTTGACCTTGCGGCCGAACACTTTCTC
>SVCR01000087.1 GCA_015058265.1 Clostridiales bacterium | reverse complement strand
ATCTTGACTGTCTCCTTCTTCTGAGCTCCGCCCTTGCCTTCCGGCTTCATTACAGGGAAGAGCTGGACGTCTCTGATAGTTGCGCTGTCGGTCAGGAGCATGACAAGTCTGTCTACTCCGATCCCGATCCCGCCTGTAGGAGGCATTCCGACTTCGAGTGCGTTTACGAAATCAGTATCCATAGGATGAGCTTCATCATCGATACCGAGATCAAGCTGTCTCTGCTGCTCAGCGAATCTCTCATACTGATCGATTGGGTCATTCAGCTCTGAGAAAGCGTTGGACATTTCCCATCCGTTGATATATGACTCGAATCTTCTTGTGATCCTAGGATCCTTAGGGTCTTTCTTGGCAAGCGGCGATACCTCGAGAGGATGTCCGCATACGAAGCATGGTCCATCGAGGAAGCCCGGGATATCTTCGCAATAGTCCTCGAACATCTCAGCGATGATCTTACCTCTCGACCATTCTGCCTCGTTCTCGAAGGTCATTCCGTATTTCTTTGCTGCTGCGATCGCCTCTTCATCAGAGTCGATCTTGTCAAACGGGATTCCCGTTGTCTTGATAACAGCCTCGGTCATATCGATCCTTCTCCAAGGAGGAGTCACATCGAATTCTTTATCACCATACTTGATGATAGGCGTGCCGTTAACAGCCATAGCGCATTTATAAGTTACCTGCTCCATGAGTTCCATCATGGTCTCCAGGTTTACATAAGCTTTGTATGCTTCCATGGATGTGAACTCAGGGCTGTGGTTCTTATCCATTCCCTCATTTCTGAACACCTTGCCGATCTCATACACACCGTCAAGTCCGCCTACGATGAGTCTCTTGAGGTGGAGTTCCAGAGAGATTCTGAGTGTCATATCGATATCGAGGGTATTGTGATGTGTCCAGAACGGTCTTGCTGCCGCTCCTCCTGCGATGTTACCGAGAACAGGAGTCTCGACCTCGATCAGGTCATAATCCTCTTCGAGGACTTTACGCATTGTGCTTATGATCTTAGCTCTCTTGAGGAATGTATCCCTTACATTCTCATTCATGATGAGGTCGACATATCTCTGACGATATCTCAGATCCGTATCCTTGAGGCCGTGCCACTTGTTAGGAAGCACCTGAAGTGATTTGCACAGGAGCTTGACATCCATAGCCCTGACGCTGATCTCACCGGTCTTGGTCTTGAAAACGATTCCCTTTACACCGATGATATCGCCGACATCATAAGTCTTGAAGATGTTGTATTCATCCTGGCCGATATTGTCTCTTGCAACGAAGATCTGGATCCTTCCCTGCTTGTCGAGCATATCAACGAAAGCGACTTTGCCCATCCTGCGGAAAGCCATGATACGTCCGGCTACTCTGACTTCTTCATCTTCGAGAGCGTCAAAGTTGCTCTTGATATCTCCGGAGTGTGCCGTCACATCATAAGTCTCTACGAGATACGGGTCTCTGCCCATCTCACGCAGCTCTTCGAGTTTCTTTCTCTTGATCTGTCTCTGTTCACCGATCTCTTTTTCAGTCAGCTCGCGTTCTTCCTGCTGAGCTGCATTGTTCTGAGGCTTATTTTCTGCCATTATTTACTGACCTCCAGTATCTCATACTTTGCCATACCGTCCGGTACCTGGAACTCGACCACATCACCGGTTTTGCATCCGAGAAGATGCTCGCCGACTACAGAAGCATTGGACAGCTTGCCTGCAAGAGGATCTGCCTCAGTCGTTCCGACGATCTTATATGTTGATTCAATGTCAAGTATCAGGTCTCTGATAGTTACAGTGCGCCCGGTCTGCACAGTATTGTCATCGCCGTCTGTATCATTCTCATCTACGATAACTGCTGTACGGAGGATCTCCTCGATAGTGCTGATCCTCTCCTCAGTCTCAGCCTGCGCGTCCTTAGCTGCATCATATTCAGCGTTCTCACTGATATCTCCGAGAGAAATAGCTTCTCTGAGTCTGTCAGCATTCTCAGGACGGACCACTGTCACGAGATGGTCAAGCTCTTCGTTGAGCTTGTTATAACCCTCTCTTGTCATTTCATTGATATTGTTAGCTGCCATTTTTCTTCCTTTCAGTATGAAATGTATTTATTTGAAATAATGAATTATTATCTATCATCTTCAGCCCGCAGCGGGCAAAGCGTTGTTCTATACAAAGCTCTCGTATACAGTCACATTCTCGCTCGAGGTAAGCCTGAGTATAGCAGAGTATTTGAGTTTGAAGGTGATCACATCTCCTACTCTGACCAGTTCTTTGCAGTCCTGAACATCCAGGATAGTATGGTCTCCGGATGCCCCGATGACCTCTGCTCCTTCCAGCTGAGGGAGTATATCTCCTATATCTCCGTAATCCGCTCTTCCGATGGCAAGCAATGCACGCCTTCTGTTGCCTCTGTCGACATATGTCGCTTTCTCCCCGAACGCATTGACACCGAGTTTGCCGATAGGATGAGTCGGTTTGGTCTTTACTTCTATGACCTCTGCCTCCAGGGTAAAGACATCATCATGCAGGACGTCCATCTCTTCCCTTCCGTATATGGTACGGTTCTCATCAAGAGCACCGGTGAATACAGCAGCTCCGACTCTCAGCATGTTGATCTTCTCCGGCATAACCTTGTCGAAGACCGGCAGCAGGCTGGATGTTGCTCCACCTGATACTATCTCCAGGGAACGCCCGATCTCCTTCTCGATCGCTTCGGCGTACTCAGCCAGCTGTTTCATTTTGTCTTCAGTCGGTATCACTGATCCATAGCATCCGAGATTGGTCCCGATGCCTGCCAGATGCAGTCCCGATAATATGTCTTCAGTGTGCTTGGCGACTGCGACCAGTTCATCTTTATCTATGAAGCCTTCTCTCAGATCTCCGAGATCAGCCATCAGTATGACATTGTGGACTTTGCCTGCCTTGATAGCGATCTCATCGAGTGCTTTCAGCGTCTGGAATTCGCTCTCGAGGCTGTAGTCACATATCTCGATCATCTCTTCGAGCTCCGACATCATCGGCACTCTGATCATGAGCATCGGCAGATCGACACCTGCCGCCTTAGCTCTCGCAAGCTGCTCGAGCCTTGAGGAGGCGATCATCACTGCGCCGCTGCCCGCATAATCTCTTGCAACTGAAGCCATACCGCCGGTCACTTTGATGACCCCCGCGACATTGATCCCGGCGTCTCTGCACCAGCCGGTCACTGTCTTCATATTGTAACGGAGCTTGCTGTGATCAAGCAGCAGGGCCGGTTTCTTTCTCATATTATCCCCCTATGCATCCGATTATCCGGCAGTTACTTCCCCAGGCAGTATATATCCCGTGCGAACTATTCAGCGAGCTTGTTCTCTTCGACGAATCTGCGGATCTTCATTCCTGTCGTCTTATTGAATTCGCTTTTCTTGATAACTATATGCTTGACTCGTTTCCAATCAGGCCACTGAGAATTGAGTCTGTCGATCTCGCTGCTGACAAGAGCCAGTACAGCGCTCTCATCATCTGCATTATCGCCGATAGCTTCTCTGACATTCTCCATATCCGGCCTGAGCGTAACATATATGCCGCGAAGCATTCTGTCTTCGTTACTCTCATCAGCCCATACCATGCACTCTTCGACATACGGGCTTCTTGTAATCTTCTCTTCCAGCTCTTCAGGGAATACGTTCTTGCCGTTAGCTGCGATTATGACATTCTTCTTACGGCCTGTTATATATACGTAGTTATCCTCATCGAGATATCCGATATCTCCGGTATGGAACCAGCCGTTCTCCATGCTGGCTTCGGTAGCTTCCGGATTCTTGTAATATCCCATCATGACCATCGGGCCGCGGAAGCATATCTCTCCGTTGCCGTCTTCGTCTTTGTCAACGATCTTGCACTCAGTGAACTGGAACAGCTTACCCGCGGATTCATTCCTCATATATTTCCACTGGTCAGGATTGAGCGCGACCATAGGCGATGTCTCTGTGAGACCGTATCCCTGCAGGCAAGGTATTCCCATGCTGCGGAAGAAGGCGAGGACTTTAGGATCCACCCTTGCTCCGCCGGCGATGAACATCTCGATGCGGCCGCCGAACTGTTCCATTATCTTTCCGGCTATAGGCTTTGCAATATTAATCCCGATCTTGCTGGTCACATTATTAACAGCGAACAAAGCATTGACGAGCTTATCGCGTTTCTGTTTGCGAAGAGCCTTCTGTATGCTGTTGTAGAACTTCTCGTAGATAAGAGGAACAGCAAGCAGGAATGTCGGCCTGACGGCCTGCATATCCTTGGTTATATATTTCAATCCCCTGCAGAATGCCATGGATGCTCCCATGAATGCTCCCTCGAGCATTGTGCAGGTGCACTCGTATGTATGATGTATAGGAAGTACACTGAAGAATATGTCTTCCGGTGTTACTTCAAGATAGGTCTGTGCGATAAGGATATCTGTGCACAGATTCCTGTGTGACAGCATGACGCCCTTGCTGACTCCGGTCGTGCCTGATGTAAAGATGATGGAAGCCATATCTGAAGCTCTGACCCTTGCGTCAGCAAATGATCTGTCTCCATTCTCAAATGCCCGGATACCTTCCTCTCTGAGCAAGTTCCATGAGTAAAGGCCATTCTCTGCATCTTCGTGATTCTCTTTATTCACTCCGATGACTGTCTTGAGACCCGTTTTGCCGGATTCCTTTATGCTTTTGAATATGTCATAGTACTTGTTCTGGCAGCAGATGACCGCACTGATGTCTCCCATTTCCACGAGATTCTCCAGTTCTTCCGGAGACAGCTCTTTGTCAAGAGGTACTACAACTCCGGTTCCTCCCGTAACGGCAAAGTAGGATTCCGCCCATTCATAGCAATTAGCTCCGATGATACCTATATGCGTGTCCTTGAGCCCGAGACCGATCAAAGCGGTACCGAGTCCTCTGACATCTCTGCGGACTTGGCCGTATGTGAACTCAGTGAATGTCTTCTCGCCCGGCATGATCTGATGATACAGGACCTTGCCGCCCCAGATCTCAGCGCTGGATTCGAGGAGATGCTTCAGATCAGTTACAGCTCTGCCCTTCTTATACATAACTGTAGGTTCTGTGCTGCTGTTGATCGCATCTACATAGCTCTGCATATCCGCCAGCTCTGCGGCCTTCAGTTCAGCATACTGCTCTCCGGTCATTTTATTGAGATCAGCATCGGCATATTTGTTCAGTATTTCCTTGTAATCAGTTATCATCCCAATAATTCTCCTGCCTGTGAAATAAATACGAAGCCATCCGCACAGGCAGCGGTGGCTTTCTTCAGGCACCCGCAAGGCATCGCCCGCGGATGCAATAAGTCATATCCGATGTATTCTACCATTATCGGACTCAGAGTGTCAATTTGCATTGAAAAAAGCCCTCGAGGGGCTTTGATCATCTTTCAAATACACGGAGGAACTGTCTTGTCCTCTCCTCCTTAGGATCATCCAGCACCTCTCGCGGATCACCCTGCTCAACAACGACACCGCCTGCCATAAAGACGACCCTGTTGCTCACAGCTTTGGCGAAAGGCATCTCATGTGTTACGACCACCATGGTCATCTTCTCTTCCGCAAGCTGCCTTATGACTTTAAGCACCTCACCTGTCAGCTCCGGATCAAGAGCAGAAGTCGGCTCGTCGAAGAAAAGCACTTCCGGCTTCATCGCCAGAGCTCTCGCGATCGCGACTCTCTGCTGCTGCCCGCCGGACAGCTGATACGGATAAGCTGCTGCTTTGTCCTCTATACCCATCTTCCTGAGGAGCTCCATAGCGTTCTCCTCGGCTTCCTCCTTGCTGACTCCCTGGACCTGCATCGGCGCGTCGATGATATTCTTGAGTATGCTGTAGTGCGGGAACAGATTGAACTGCTGGAACACCAGTCCGCAATATCTGCGGAATTTACGCAGCTCCTGATTGGATACATAGACTGCTTTCCCGTTATCATCAGTATGAGCAGCCTTTTCGCCCATATATATGATCTCGCCGCCGTCTATGGTCTCAAGGAATGTTGCGCATCTGAGCAAAGTGGATTTGCCTGATCCTGACGGTCCGATGATGCTGACTACCTCGCCGCTGTCAACATTGAAGCTGATATCTTTCAGCACCTCCAGTTCTCCGAAGTGCTTCTCTATATTATTCATCTCTAAGATCATCTTCGCACCTCCTACTTATAGTAATCCATAGACTTCTCGATGCCTATCATGGCTCTGTCCACAACATAGTTAGCGACAAAGTAGAATACGCCGGCTATCAGGAACGGCATGAAGGATGTCTGCGAAGCTGAGATCTGCTTAGCCAGAGAGAAGACCTCCTGGTATGCAAGCGTGAAGGCCAGGGATGTATCCTTGACGAGGGTAATGACCTCGTTGGTCACAGACGGCATAATGATCTTGACGACCTGAGGCAGGATGATGCGCATGAAGGTCTGTGTCTTGGTGTAACCGAGGACCTCTGCCGCCTCATACTGTCCTACCGGGATCGACTCGATACCGCCGCGATAAATCTCTGCGAAGTAAGCAGCGTAGTTGAATACGAATCCTATGATAAGAGCCGGGAATCGCCAGCTGCCTATATTCCATCCGAACAGATAGAACGGACCGAAATACCATGCCAGCAGCTGCAGCATCAGCGGTGTTCCTCTCATTATTGAGATATACCCGCTGATTATCCCGCGGACTACTGCGAATCTTGATTTTCTGAGCAAAGCCACCACCATGCCCAGCGGCAGAGAGCCGACCAGAGTCAGGAAGAATATCCCGAGGGTCTTGAGCATACCGTCTGCCATTGTTGAAAGCATTACTGAAAAAGTCATATACTATCTTCTTTCGTTTACATTTATCTGTGCAGAGAGCTGTGATATATATCTCTCACAGCCGCTCTGACAGCAAACAGCGTGCCGGCGGGATAATTCATCCCGTCGGCACCTGCATATCAGTTACATTAATACCGGCAGTTCTTATTTATTGATCATTGTCAGATTGCCGTAGATCTCATCGTACTTCTTTCCGATCGCATCCATGGTCCCATCCTCGGCAAGAGCTGCAAGAGCTTCATTTACCTTATC
>SVCR01000086.1 GCA_015058265.1 Clostridiales bacterium | reverse complement strand
TACGGGATAGGAATGGTGATCCTGAATATTCTCGTATCACTGGGATTCGGACCGCTTTCAAATTGGAAGATACCTTGGCTGTATGTGGGTTCGGTTGAGTATTACGGGCTCTATGATTGGTTCGATTGCTTCTCCGGATATGTTCTTCTTCCTCTTGGCACACTTCTCACTTGCCTGATCGTTCCGATGGCGTGGAAGTGGAAGAACTATGAGAATGAACTGACGAACGACGGCAAATTCGGCCGCGTAAGCACATGGGACAAAATTGAGATATGTGTGATCGTCCCGTTCTTCATGCTGGTCGTACTGTTGAATGTATTCGGAGTAATCAAATAACAGACTGCATATGCACACGCATATCAGGGCCTATGGTTTCCGTAAACAGTGATTATCAGGTGATCATCAGTCGATAAGAAGCTTGCTCTCACAAAGGTAACCACGATCCATATAAGGAAAGAGTTGGAGACCGATCTCATCAGAAATCAGCAATGAACCTGTATGACCGGTTTCACGGAGCCAATTCCGCAGTACAGAAAAATCAGCGCTTACACCCACGACATCATGGACGACGCACGCGTAGTCACCTTCAGGGATAACAGTAAGAAATTCCTCCGGGATCTTTGTATACTCGTCACTTTGGAATTGGATGAATTCACGGGTCTTAAGGAATTTGTCATTTTGTATTCCGGTACTGTCCAGGACGAATCCGTACCCGCGTCTGAGCGTGTTGAGCTGTTTTCCTAAATTCATGCATTGCTTCTGAAGCGCAATGTGATAAGCACGACGCTCTTCCTTATTTGAACCCATAAGGACCTTCCTCTCCGGAAGGTGCCTTACAACAACAGACTCGGTGAGGTCGGTATCATGCATAAGCTTTTGCTGAGATGTATACCAGGAAATATCATCAGCGATCCTTGCATACATTCGGCTCAGAGATTCAGCCTTAACGCGTTCTTCTGCGAGAAGATCTACAACCTTCTCGTTGTTGTGAGTATTAAGAATGGCTTTGATCTTTTCAAGAGAGATATCAAGACTCCGGCATACGACGATTATGTCAAAGCACCAGAACTGATCGTAAGTGTAATACCGGTAGTTTGTCTCCGGGTCAACATAAGAAGGACTTATGATGCCGAGTTTGTCATAGTGCCGCAGAGTTTCACGAGTAATTCCGGTGATTTTGCTGACTTCACCTATCAGGTAGCCCTTTTTATTCATGACATTGTCTCCTTCCATGGGATGATTATAGCACGCTTTATTAAATGACCTGATGTTTTACAGCAAAGGGGAAAAAGAAAATGTGGGATACGGACAAAGTAGTTCTGGTAACGAATAATGGTAAAGCTTCGGAAAAATACAAGGACATCTTCGAGGTCCTAGTAGAGGACAGCTATGAGAAAGTCCTGCTGAAAGTAAGAGACCTTGTCTATTCGGGGTTTTCTCTCCTTACGCATCCGCAGGCATCCAGCCTGAAGCCAAACCAAACTCCTGTAAGATCTGTACTGCTCTATCCATATCGTGAAGGGGATGAACATGGAAGAGATTGTCTTCTGATCGAGGATGTTCTGCATATATTCTGGCAGTGGCAGGAGATCGCGCCAACGCCTGAAAGCTATGCTGATACTGTTCGAGCTGACTTTGAGACTATCGACCTTTCAATGATCGACGGAGCTGCCGGAAAGCTCGGCATTTAACATAGGGTGTCACTTAATTATGAGAATAAAAAAGAAGGAGGTTTTTTGGTAATGAAACTTGAACTAGAAAAAGTCTTTATCAAGGACATCCAGTTTGCCGATGAAACTAAGGTTGAAAACGGCATCTTGTATGTCAACAAAGAAGAAGTTGAAGAGCTGGTTCTTGAGGACGACAAGTTGATAAGCTGCAGGCTGGAAATAGCCAGGCCGGGCGAGAGCACTCGTATCACGCCTGTAAAAGATGTCATTGAACCAAGAACCAAGCTCGAGGGTGGCGGACAGGTTTTCCCCGGCATCATCGGACCGGTTTCACCTCCGGTCGGGACCGGTAAGACCCTTGCTCTTAAGGGCTGCACGGTAGTAACGGTTGGCAGGATCGTAGGTTTCCAAGAGGGCGTCATAGATATGAGTGGTGTCGCAGCTGACTACTGCCCATTCTCGCAGACAGTAAACCTATGCGTTGTCATCGAGCCGCTGGAAAATATTGAAACTCATACATATGAGAAAGCAGGCCGCCTTGCAGGATTGAAAGTAGCCGATTATCTGGCAAAGAAAGCTAAAGATGCTGTCCCGGATGAGAGTGTCACATATGAGACACTTCCTCTTGTTGATCAGATCGCACAGTATCCTGATCTGCCAAAAGTAGGCTATGTCCACATGCTTCAATCTCAGGGTCTGCTGCACGATACATGGTATTACGGGGTAGATGCAAAGCAGTTCGTTCCTACCATTATGTATCCGACTGAGATCATGGACGGAGCAATCGTTTCCGGAAACTGTGTTGCACCGTGTGATAAGGTCACGACATTCCATCATCTGAACAATCCGGTCATTGAGGACTTGTATAAGCATCACGGCAAGGATCTTAACTTCATCTGCGTCATTTTGACAAACGAGAATGTTTTCCTTGCGGATAAGGAGCGTCATTCCGATATGGTCGGAAAACTTGCGGATTACCTTGGACTTGATGGTGTCGTCATCACCGAGGAAGGATACGGCAACCCGGATACCGACCTTATGATGAACTGTCGCAAAGTCGAGGAGAAGGGTATAAAAGTAGCTTTGATCACAGATGAATTCCCGGGCAAGGATGGCAAATCACAGTCACTTGCAGATACAACGGAATCCGCGACAGCTCTTGCAAGCTGTGGTCAGGGCAATATGACACTGAATTTCCCTGCGATGGAACATGTCATAGGAACACAGGAATATATTGAGTCTCAGATCGGCGGATGGGCAGGATGTATCAATCCTGACGGGTCGTTTGAAGCAGAGATACAGATAATCATAGCATCAACTATCGCCAACGGTTATAACAAGCTTGCCGCGAGGGGATATTAGAACTGCTGGCTGAGTGCGGAAAGGAGGAGTGAGCTATGTCCAAATATAAAGTTGTTCATTATCTGAATCAGTTCTTTGCCGGCATAGGCGGTGAAGACAAAGCTGACTTCGAGCCGACTCTGATGGAAGGAGCAGTCGGTCCGGGGCTGGCCCTCAATCAACAGCTTGGAGATGATTATGAAATAGTCGCAACTACAGTGTGCGGCGATAACTTCTTCGGAGAAGAAACTGACGAAGCAATAGACCGTGTCATTGCGATGGTCAAGGAGTATGAGCCTGATGTGTTTGTTGCCGGACCTGCTTTCAATGCAGGAAGATACGGAACGGCTTGCGGAGCTATTTGCAAAGCTGTTGAGGAAAGACTTGGGATACCTGTTGTAACTGCAATGTATGAGGAGAATCCGGGAGTGGATATGTTCCGCAAGGATCTCATTATCATCAAAACAGGTAATTCCGCTGCTAAGATGCGTAAGGCACTGCCGCCTCTTGCTGCCATGATCAAGAAGCTGGCTGCAGGGGAAGAGGTTCTCGGTCCGGATATCGAGGGATATCACGAAAGAGGCATAAGAGTCAATTACTTTGCGGAGGAGAGAGGCTCTGAACGTGGTATACAGATGCTGGTCAAGAAGATGGCAGGAGAGCCATTTGTCACCGACCTTCCAATGCCTAAATTTGACAGAGTAGATCCGGCGCCACCAATTGCAGATATGAAGCATGCTAAACTTGCTCTTGTCACAAGCGGAGGTATCGTACCTCAGGGCAATCCGGATCACATTGAATCATCAAATGCTACTAAGTTCGGTCAGTACTCAATCAAAGGAATGTCCAGAATGGACAAAGCAGATTTCATGACTGTCCACGGTGGATATGACAGACAGTTTGTCCTCGAAGATCCTAATCTGGTTGTTCCGCTTGATGTAATGAGAGAACTTCAGGCAGCAGGAGAATTTGCAGAACTTGAAGAATACTTCTATGCTACAACAGGTACAGGTACAGCTACCGGATCAGCAGCGAAGTTCGGCGATGCTATAGGGAAGATATTAGTCGAACACAATGTTGACGGAGTAATACTTGTCAGCACGTGAGGAACCTGTACTCGTTGCGGCGCAACGATGGTAAAAGGTATTGAAAAGCATGGTCTTCCTATAGTACATATCGCAACGATCGTACCGATCTCACTTACGATAGGTGCAAACAGGATAGTACCGGCAGTCGGTATCCCGTATCCGCTCGGAGATCCGACTCAAAGTCCTGAAGATTCTCACAAGATCCGTACTCGTCTTGTGACCAGGGCACTCAAAGCATTGCAGACTCCTGTTGACAGACAGACTGTATTTGAAAATGACTTTTAAAAAATAAACTAATTATACGTACTCCATAAAACAGGAGGGCAGTGATCATTCTGTGAGACGGTCCGCAGTAGTCAAACTTTCGGAGAGTGTCTCAAAGGATCCTGCCTTCTTGTTTTTAGAAGAAAAATCAATACATGCTAAGTTCATATTTTCTTTTTTCTTCTATTGTGATAGATTTGTTTTTTATAAGGTAAGTAAGAAATAATCGGACATGGAACCCGCAGTGCCATATGAGATAAGAAAAAGCGGGGCAGTATCACCGGATATGTTCCAGTTGATAGACGCTGGCAAGCCCGGGAAAATCGACTAAGATATACGGAAAATGGTCAAACAGCAAGAAGGCAACAGCAAAGAAATAAACAAATAAAATCGTTAACGGAAAGAAAAACAGAACTGCAACAGATCGCAGGTCTGTTTTTCTGAACGAAAGCGATTGCAAATGTATCGGAGATAATTGAATAAAAATGAAAAACGAACAGACTAAGGGATACTTGATGGTCCTGATGGCCGGATCCTTGTGGGGAACAATCGGATTGTTTGCGACGCTGCTTTCAAACTTCGGTGTTGCCGCGGCTCCGGTAGCATTCTTCAGGATGCTGTCAGCAACAATAATGCTGGCACTGATACTGCTGTTCAAAGGAAAGGGAACAAGTCTTTTCCGCATCAGCCGCAGGGGCTTTATTTCCTGCATGCTGGTAGGATTCATATCACAGGCTCTCTATAATATATGTTACATGAATACTATTGAACAGGGCGGCATGGCTACGGCTGCGGTATTCCTGTACACGTCTCCTGTTTATGTTGCTGTGATATCGAGTTTGCTCTTCCATGAACCTCTGACGAAGAATAAGATAGCTGCGATCATCATAAATATCGTAGGGTGCATACTTACTGTAACAGGCGGTGACTTCTCAGATATGAGGATCTCCGGGTTTGGTATTGTTATGGGCATTCTCTCAGGCTTTACATATGCATTGCTGCCTATCCTTTCGAGGACCGGAGCTGATGACGAAAACCCGTTCACTGCTGCATTCTACGGACAGGCACTTGGTGCGCTGCTTCTCTTTTTCCTTATCAGACCGTGGAATGGTATTGGGACAGCATTCACACTTCCAATACTGCTCGTCTTCTTCGGATTCGGCATCGTTCCGTCAGCAATGGGGTATATCGTATACTATGGCGGTATCAGCAAGATAACCGAGACATCCAGGATCCCGGTCCTTGCCTCGGTCGAGACTGTTGTCGCGGCAATAATAGGCCTTGTTGTATTTGGGCAGGGCCTGAGTATCGCCAAAATCATCGGCATCGCCCTGGTGTTGATATCTATAGCCGTGATGAACATGAAGAGAAGCGACTAGTGCCGTTAATGCTTTGAACACGAGCAAGCAGGGGGTCTGCGATAGCAGAGAGCGTAGAAACAGAGAGGTAAAGTAATTATGAAAAGGGAAGTGCCTCTTAAGGTAACTATAGCACTCATCCCTCTGGCGATAGCGCTGTGCGCGTTCGGCATCTATCGCGGCGAGGTGGCAGTAGTGCTGACTAAGGCGATCAATATATGTATGGAGTGTATAGGCCTTGGATAAGAACGAGCAGAAAATGAAAGCAAAAAAAGCTGCCGGGCTGCGCAAGGCTGTCCAGGCAGGCTGGGGAATTCTTTCAAGACAACTGACCTTGATGGCAACGCTGTTGATTCGAAGGAACTGTTCGCTAATAACAAGGTAACCATGATAAACATCTGGGGTACATACTGCGGCCCATGCATCGAGGAGATGCCGGAGCTGGAGCAGATCAGCAAGGAATATGCGGATAAGGGTGTTGCTGTTGTAGGTCTGGTCGTAGACGTTACTGAATCGGATGATTCCCTGATGGCAGATGCCCAGAGTATCGTCAAGGATACAGGTGTTACATATCAGAACCTTAAGGCATGGGACGGCTTTAAGGATCAGCTCGCTGCACCGGGCACTCCTACGACATACTTCGTTGGCAGCAACGGAAATCTTGTCGGAGATCCGATCGTAGGTGCTAATGTGATGAAGTACAGACAGACACTGGACGAACTGCTTGCAAAGTAAACTGCAAATAAAATAAGCCGTGCTCAGGACTGCAAATTGTCCCGGGTACGGCTTTCTTCATACAATCGTTGAAGTCACAGTTATTAGGTGATAAAATATACTCCCTTGGTATAACTGAGGATCAGTACAATAAAAATTACATTTATAATACATTGGGAGGTTCATTATGAGCACAGAGAGAAGAGTGGGAACCGTATCCCGCGGTATCAGATGTCCGATTTTCCGTGAGGGGGACAACCTTGCAGAGCAGGTAGTTGAAAGCGTTCTTGCTGCTGCTGAGTCAGACGGATTTGAGGTCAGAGACCGCGATATCATCAGCATCACTGAATCTGTAGTAGCAAGATGTCAGGGCAACTATGCTACTGTAGATGACATTGCTGAGGACGTTAAAGCCAAGCTCGGCGGCGAGACTATTGGTATCGTATGGCCGATCCTGTCAAGAAACAGGTTTTCGATCTGCCTCAAGGGTATGGCTAAGGGTGCTAAGAAGGTAGTTGTTATGCTCAGCTATCCGGCGGACGAGGTCGGCAATTCACTGCTGACTCAGGATCAGGTTGCCGCTGCGGGAGTAAACCCGTATACCGATGTATTTGATGAGAAGAGATACAGAGAA
>SVCR01000085.1 GCA_015058265.1 Clostridiales bacterium | reverse complement strand
GATGTCTACCTCAGGAGCTTCCTTGCCCATGAGAGTGTAACCTGTACCAGGGTTCTGCTGGTGTCCTGTCATACCTGTGATTCTGTTGTCGAGGATGATGGACAGGTTGCTGCCGCTGTTGTATACAGCATCCATCAGGGAGTTAACGCCTGTGTGGAAGAATGTGGAGTCACCGATTACGGAAACAACTTTGGTCTTCTTGCCGGCATCTCTGAGTGCGATGCTTGCGCCATGTCCCTGTGACAGGGAAGCGCCCATGCAGATGCAGGAGTGGAGAGCGTTGAGAGGAGCAGCCATACCGAGTGTGTAGCATCCGATATCTCCGGTGATCATGATATGATCTTTCTTCTCTCTCTTGGACAGGCAGTAGAACAGTCCTCTGTGAGGGCAGCCTGCGCAAAGTGCAGGAGGTCTTACTACTGTCTGCATGTCAGATGTGTAAGTCTCAGGCTCAACGCCGAGGAACGCCTTACGAACGATATCTGTGTTGAGCTCATCGAATCTTGGGATAACATCCTTACCGGTACACTCGATGCCGAGCATCTTAACGTGCTCTTCGATGTATGGATCCATCTCTTCAACGATATAGACTTTGTCTACCTTGCTGCAGAAATCCTTGATCAGACAATTCGGCATTGGGAATGTGAGACCCAGCTTCAGATAAGAAGCATTGTCTCCGAACGTCTCTCTTGCATACTGATATGAAACTCCGGATGTGATGACACCGATCTTAGTGTCATGCATCTCAACTCTGTTGAATTCACAGTCGCATGCATATTCTCTTGCTGCTTTGACTCTGTCCTCAAGTGTAGCTCTGAGGACCTTAGCATTAGCAGGAGCTGTTACGTACTTTCTGATCTTAGGTTCATAATCAGGTACTTCAGCTTCTTCTCTCTCACCCAGTTCTACAATGCCCTTAGAGTGGCAGACTCTTGTAGTAACGTGCATGAGAACAGGCATATCCATTTTCTCGGAAAGCGCAAATGCCTTCTTCATGAAGTCGTGTGCTTCCTGGGAATCGGACGGCTCCAGCATGAGAAGTCTGGCAGCCTTAGCCTGGTTTCTGTTGTCCTGCTCATTCTGTGAGCTGTGCTGACCCGGGTCATCCGCAACTACCATTACAAATCCGCCTGTAACACCTGTATAAGCGAATGTGTAGATAGGGTCTGCAGCAACGTTCATACCAACGTGCTTCATTGCGCAGAATGATCTTACACCTGCGATGGATGCGCCGATAGCAGCCTCAGTAGCAACCTTTTCATTAGGTGCCCATTCTGAATATACGGCTTCGCCGTACTGAGGCATGTTCTCGAGGATCTCTGTACTCGGTGTTCCCGGATAAGCCGAAGCAAATCTTGCGCCGCCTTCGTAAGCTCCGCGAGCGATCGCTTCGTTACCGGACATGATTACTTTCATAAATCATTACCTCCTTACAATACAACAATGTATTAATGCCCTAACGCCATCATATTACATTATCCTGCAAACGGAATTATACATCTTTTGCTTAACATATTCAATGGAGCTTGCACACCAAATCGTACAAGCTCCATGTCAGTTTTCCTCAGTGAATTGTATACTATCAGCCGGTTTATCAGTACAATTAATGCCTTTCTTTCAATATTACTTTGCCTGATAATCCACACATTGTTGTCTTTCGAGGAAGAAATGTATTCCCTGCGATGAATCTTTCCATCTGTCTTCCTGAAATCCGTTAGCCGGCTCCAGCCACTTCCCCACTTCATAGTAGAAATCCGGGTCTACAGTAGACTGTGCCCAAGTATAATTCTCGGTCTCATCTATATTGGTTATCTTGAGGACCTTGACCTTGGAAACGCGGCCCGTCTCCAGTGTAGACATGCATCTCTTCGCGTCCGCAGGAACCAGCATCATGACTACTCTCAAATCGGTACAGCACTTCCATGCTATGAACGGTCCCTCTTCCGGGCATCTCATCTTATACCACTTCGTGTTTTCATCTGTTATGACTTTGTCCTGATTGATCGCGTCCTCAAGCACTGACGCGTAAATGTTTGCGCCCGACAGATCGATGCCTTCCATGTCCTGGAATCTGAAGCTGCAGCCTCTGGCGAGGCACCCCCTCAGCTTCATTCCCCTGAGGTCATTATTATAGAAAGCAACATCGTCCATTTTGGATCCGCTGAAGTCCGTTCCCCTGAGATCGCACTCCTCGAATGTCGCGCGGGAAAGATTCAGTCCCGTCATGTCCCAGTCTCTGAGATCAAGTCCATTGAAAGCAGCATACTTAAGATCAAGCTGACTGCCCTCTGTTCTCTCCGCCAGAATGTCCCTTAGCTGATCTTCCGTATCCACGACCAGCTTGTTCTCCGGCATAGACACATTGGCCTCATGATCCAGCATGTAGTCCATCTCTGTAGTAGTAAAATTCATCGTCCCCTCCGCTCAAACAGTAATAAAATATGTAATTCCGGCAAGTACTATATACTTAATTTCTTTCATTATTATAGCAAACAACAGTTGACTTTGCTTAGTTTTCTCTTTATGATAGTAAAAGCTATCAAAAATGAATAACACCTGACCCGATAGAGGCCGCGGAGATTATGAGTAGCATATTACCGACAGCAGGGACGCTGCATATGCGAAAGGATGATCCGCCGAAGGAAACAGGAAGTCCGCCTTTCCGGTTTTCTGGGACGCCGTAACAAGATGCGGCGTACTGTCACGTAAGTGGAGCGCTATCATGGTGTATGGTCGTAGTATATTACCTGATCCATGGAACGTTTCAAGCGTTATTCATGGATTTTTTATTGATTGTCTAACTGGAGGTATTTTTATGGACAACGCACCTGCATTATATGCAACTGCATGGGCGGTACTTCCGCCGCTAATAGCTATCGTACTCGCTCTGATCACTAAAGAGGTATACAGCTCCCTGTTCCTGGGAGTCCTCACCGGAGCCATCCTGTATGCCGGAGCAGACTTCGACGGAATTCTTAATCACTTACTTTATGAAGAAGTCGGAGAAAGCAAATTCGGTATTATCGCTGCTCTTTCGGATTCATGGAATGTAGGTATCCTCATCTTCCTGGTAGTCCTGGGTATCATCGTTGCGCTGATGAACCTTTCCGGCGGATCCAAAGCGTTCGGCGGATGGGCTCTCAAGCACGTAAAATCACGTGTTGCAGCTGAGATCGCTACAGTTCTTCTCGGAATCATCATTTTCGTAGATGACTACTTCAACTGCCTGACTGTAGGATCAGTTATGAAGCCTGTCACAGATGAGTTCAGAGTATCCAGAGCAAAACTCGCTTATATCATTGACGCTACCGCCGCACCGGTATGTATCATCGCACCGGTATCCTCATGGGCAGCAGCTGTATCCAGCTTTGCCGGCGAAGGTCAGGGAATCAACCTCTTCATCAAGTGCATCCCTTATAACTTCTACGCGCTGTTCACTCTTGTAATGATGTTCTCGCTCATATTCATGAAGTTCGACTATGCGAGCATGGCCAGATTCGAGAGAAACGCTATCGAGAACGGCGACCTGTTCACAGTTGCTGATGAGAACGCAAGCAACGCTGATGCTGCCGATCTCGGAAGCGACAAGGGTATCGTTCTTGACCTGGCATTCCCTGTTCTCGTACTCGTTATAAGCTGCGTTCTGGGAATGATCTACACAGGCGGATTCTTCGACGGAACCGGCTTCGTGACATCATTCTCTGATTCCGACGCTTCGATCGGACTTTCAATGGGCGGACTTGTAGCTCTCATCATCATCATTATTTACTATTTGATCAGACGCACAGTAGCCTTCAAGGATCTCATGGGATGCATTCCTGAAGGAATGAAAGCTATGTCTTCACCTATACTCGTTCTGACTCTTGCCTGGACTCTTAAGTCCATGACAGACAGCCTCGGACTTGCTGATTACGTAAGCGGACTGGTAGAGGGAATGCAGGGTGCTACAGTAGGTATCATCCCGGCAGTTCTGTTCCTGATCGCATGCGTACTCGCATTCGCGTCCGGTACCAGCTGGGGTACATTCGGTATCCTGATCCCGATCGGACTTGCAATTACTGAATCACATCCTGAGCTTTCGACACCTATCATAGCAGCTTGTATGGCCGGCGCAGTTTACGGTGACCACTGCTCACCTATCTCGGATACCACCATCATGGCTTCCGCAGGAGCTAACTGCAACCACGTATCACACGTTTCGACTCAGCTGCCATACGCGACTACAGTTGCTGTCGTATCCGCGATCTCATATGTGATAGCAGGATTCACAAGCAGCCCGGTGATCCCGCTGATCGTAGGCGTTGTCCTCCTCATCGGAACACTCTTCGCGCTGAAGAACCACACCTCGTCCTACAAGGCACCGGATGCTCCTATCGGCAAATAAAAATAGGCAAAATTAGAACAATACAAACAGCATACAAAATGGTATAATTTGTAGCGGGTCAGCAATGGCCCGCTATTAAGTTACCGGGAGACAGACTTGAAGGGTTTAAAGAGAATTCTATCCTTAACAGGTATCATTATGCTCGCGACAGCCGCGTGCTTTATTTGTACTGCCTGTAACCCTTCTCTCTCGCTGAACCCTAAGTATTCATACACCAGCTTTGACAGAGAGATAGGCGACAAGATCCCGTACAAAGTCACGGAGTACATCGACACATCCGGGCTCAATGAAGAAGACGCAGACTTTGTACTCGCTAACACTGAGATACTCTACGACGGCGAGCCGGCCAAGGGCAAGACCTACAGTGATGCCGGTCATCACGAGCTCACGATCAAGTATTGCGGAAGACAGTACCGTAAGTATGACATCAATGTTACGGATCTGGTCCCGCCTGAATTCACGGAGGCCAAGAGCTATTACACATTCGTCGGTCTGCCTCTGTCTGAAGATATATTCGACGGTATGTTTGCAGCCGAAGATAACAGCGGCAGCGTCAAGGTCAAAGTCAAGCGTCCGGAGATAGATTATTACACGGCCGGGGACTACAAGGTCACCGCAACCGCTACAGACCCGAGCGGCAACAAGGTCAAGACCAAGACATATGTCCACGTCCAGAAGCCTGAATACGGCGCCAAGGGTACCTATGTATTCGTAAGCATCGCCGGTCAGCACCTTACATATTTTGTCGACGGCAAGCCGGTCATGGACTGCCCTGTAGTCACAGGAAATGTGTATTCAGGTCACGGGACGCCGAGCGGAACGTTCACAGTCAATTACAAAGCCCGCGGCGTCAAGCTTAAAGGCAGAGAAGATAATGGCGATGAGTATGAGTCCTTCGTCAATTACTGGATGGCTTTCATCGGATCTGAATACGGACTCCACGACGCGCTGTGGAGGGGCAGCTTCGGAGGCAGCATTTATCAGGGTGCAGGTTCACACGGATGTGTAAACATGCCATTCAACAGTGCCGCCGAACTGTATGAGATCATAGAGCCGGGCACTCCGGTGCTGATCTACTGATACGCAATAAGAATTGGACATGAAGAGAGCTCCGGCACATCACTCATTGATGAGCCGGAGCGTTTAATTATTCATATTGTGTTTGCTTTATTTTTTATTGCGTTTGATTCTATTCCTATTGCCTTTGATCATTCTGATTATTAATGATTATTCGCAATCAGCGCTCGTAACGCGAGGTCATAGATCGATCCCGGATCGGCCGGGGATCTAAGAATCTTCTTTAAGTGTCTCGATAACGGTCCTTGCTATAGGAGCCGCCGCATCTGCGCCGTAGCCTCCGTTCTCGACCCATACCACGAATGCGTACGGAGCATTTTCATCATCGTTGAAGCCGACGAACCAAGCGTCCGATGCTCCGTCTTCATTCTCAGCTGTACCGGTCTTGGCGCATATCTCGAGTCCCGGGAAGTTCTCTTCTCCGTAGTGGCTCACGACATTGTTCCTCATCATGGAACGCAGCCTGTCGGCGGTCGAGCTCTCAAGATATTGTCCCATCGACTTCCCTCCTGTTATTTCTTTGAGGAAGGTCGCGCTCTTGATGAGCGTAGGCTGCACAGCTTCTCCGCCATTGGCTATTGCGCCGACGAACACCATCATAGCGCAAGGATTGACAAGATCATCAGCCTGACCTATGCCGGCCCAACTGAGTGTGACATCATCGTTCTTAGGGAATTTGAATTTGCCCTTGGCTGTCTTCACGCCGTTGACCTCGACCGGCTCAGTCAGTCCGGCTTTGGCGGCGTATTCCTTCATGGTCTTCCTGCCGAGCTGCCTTGTTATCTCTCCGAAGGCTCCGTTACAGGAAACAGCGAGAGCTTCGTCAAAATCGACTTTGCCATGATTATTTACATCTGTAAAGTCCACGCCCTGGAATTCATTGACGCCGTCACACTCGAAAGAGAACTCTCCTATATCCGGAAGTTTGTCTATGGCTGCCGCTGCAGTTACGAGTTTGAATGTAGAGCCCGGTGTCACCCTTCCATCCATGAAGTTGTTGAAGTAGTATCCGGTGCTGTTATCATCCGGGAGGTCTCCGGCCGGATCAAACGTCGGAGTACTTACCATGCACAGTATCTCACCTGTTTTCCAGTTGAACACTCCGACAGCTCCGGTCCTGCCGTTCAGCGCGTTATAGGCTGCGGCATTGGCCCTGGCATCTATCGTAAGGCTTATCTTCTTTCCCGACTGTGATGTATCGTAAGTTCCGTTGAGAATGTCATATCCTATCAGCTGGCTCTTGAAGACATTGATAGCTCCGCCTGAGATATTCCCTCTCGGATCCCCTACTGCATGCACCGTCGATACTCTCGTGGTCCAGTCATCGTTGTAAATGATACCGCTCTGGGTGCACTCCATCAGAACCGTTCCTTCGCGGTCTGTTACTGTACCTCTGTTGATCATACCGTCAGTATAGATCTGTGTATTACCGTAGAAGCTGGCCCATTTTCCTCCCTGCGTGGCGAACCGCCATCCGAAGAGTATGACTCCGCCCAGCAATACGGCGGCAATGGTGAGGCAGATCCATGCTCTTCTTTCCTGTTTTCGCATGATCACACCTCCTTGGTCACAGCGAGACTTGCATTCCGCCGCATGTCAGCTGCTTTAA
>SVCR01000084.1 GCA_015058265.1 Clostridiales bacterium | reverse complement strand
ACAGGTCCGAATACCTCCATGTCAGAAGCGATGTCCATATCCCGGGTCACATCTCCGATCACGGTAGGCGCATAATGAGAGCCTTTTCTTGTACCGCCGCGCAGGAGCTTTCCGCCCTGTGCGATAGTCTTTTCTACCTGCTTTTCGACTGTGATAGCGGCCTTTTCATCTATAAGACAGCTGATCTGGGTCTCAGGATCGAGCGGATCCCCGATCTTCAGCTTGTCTACCAGTTCCAGCGTCCTGTTTGTGAATTCCTCTATTCTGCTGCTGTGTACGAGAAACCTTTTGCACGCGCAGCAGATCTGTCCGGAGTTGACCAGTCGGCCCGGGAATATCTCTCCTATGACTATATCCATATCTGCATCTTCACAGACAACGAACGGGTCGTTGCCTCCGAGTTCGAGCGCATATGGCTTGAGTCCCGGTGCGGCGGTGACTGCTGTACGAATACCTGTCTCGGTACTGCCTGTCAGCGAAACAAAGGCCGTTCGCGGATCGCGGACAGCATATTCCTTGACTGCGCCCGGCGCTGTCACACATTGGATGATACCGTCCGGGATACCCGCTTCAGCCAGAAGATCACATAGCTTCATGATCGTAAGCGGATTACCGGATGGGGGCAGAACAAGTGCCGCATTTCCCATAAGCAGCGAAGGTATGACCTTCTGACAGAATAAATTGGATGGGAAGTTGAAAGGTATGATGCAGCAAACTACACCGACAGGCTCTCTGCGGACATACTGTATAACATTATCCTGACCTGCTTCGAGCCCCGCAGGTACTACTGTTTCATAGAAGTGCTTTGCTTTTTCTACGAAAGCAGGCACAACGACTGATATATTACTTATCTCGCCCAAAGCCTGTGTGATAGGCTTTCCGTTGTCTCTGCACAGAGTCTCAGCCAGGCTCTGCCGATTCAGCTCTGCCAGATCAGCAAACTTCATCAGTATCTCTGCCCGCCGGCTGATAGGTACTTTCTTCCATTCCTTCTGTGCTTCTACAGCACATGTAAGAGCGAGATCAAGATCATCATCTCCTGCACGCGGTACTGTATCGATAACTGTCCCGCGGAACGGATCGATCACCGTCATTGTTTCGCCGCTTATACTGCCTGTGTGTTTTCCATTGATTAGCATTTCCATACTGTATCACTCCGGGTAATTTTTTCCTAAATGTATGTGGATAAAGGGTTGACTTTAGAACGAAAAAAATATATCATACCCGAAGATATTTGTAAATAATTATGTATATATAAGTTTTGGGTTATAGACATGGAATACATTTTGAAAAGCATGAGAATAGCGAGAACAACTATTAAAGGTAAAGACGAACGTGAATCAGCAGGGCTCAAGCAGAAGAAAAGGAACGTAAGTCTCCTGATTTCCTGCCTTACTGTTGGACTTATCCTTCTTATATGGGTGATAGCTTCTGTTTCAGGAGCGCTTGATGAGGCCAAGGTCGTTCCGTCGATTGGTTCGGTATGGGCAGCGCTCCTCAGCATGTCAACTGAGGGGTATAAGGGTAATACTCTGCTCCAGCATCTGGGCGGCAGTTTCTACCGCCTGTTCACAGCGTTTATTCTGGCTGTAGTTACGGCGATACCGATGGGACTCCTGAGTGGTATGAACAGCAAGATCCGCGCTGCAATGGAGCCGATAATCGAGTTCATTCGTCCTCTGCCGCCGCTTGCTTACTATACTGTGATCGTGATGTGGCTGGGGATCGGTGATGGATCCAAGATCATGCTGCTTTATCTGGCTTGCTTCCCGGCAATATATGTCGCATGTGTCGCCTCTGTAGTAAAGATCCCTGAGGCATATGTCAACGTAGCGGCTACTCTGGGAGCCAATGACAGCCAGATGTTCCGCAAGGTCATCCTTCCGTACACGACACCTGATATATTCACGGGAGTCCGTACAGCATTCGGCCATGGCTATACAACTCTGGTCGCGGCAGAAATGGTAGCGGCATCATCCGGTATCGGCTGGGTCGTTCTTGATGCCAGCAACTGGCTGAGGAGCGACATCATCTTCGCCGGCATAATAGTGATGGGAATCACAGGAATAGTATTTGACTATGTCCTTCGAACTGCGGAGAAGAAGCTGGTTCCGTGGAAGGGCAAAATTTAATCCGTTATATGTAGATTTATATCAATGTAAGTTCAAATCTATCTATCAGTAATTAAAGGGTATCAACTAAGGGAATTAACAAAGAGGAGACAAACATGAAAATCAAGAAACTGATGACTATTCTATTAGCTCTTATGCTGATCGTAGTAATGGCAGCATGTGGAGGGAACAGCGGAAGTGAAGAAGCTGCTGATGCAGGTGAGGAAACATCTGAAGCTGCTTCCGGAACACCGGCGATATTTGCCACACAGGACCTTTCGGATACATGTACCGTTTCTAAGGCCGGCGGATATTTTGAAGAGTATATGGGCGATGGGATATCTGTAGAGAACTTCGCTTCGGGAAGAGATATCAACAACGCTCTTAAGGCGGACAGCGCTGACTTTGGCGGAGCATACGGTATCTGCCCTGTAGCCACAGCTTTGACGAGCGGTGTGGATTTCAAAGTTATCTACATAGCTACACGTATCCAGGGAACAGAAGGTCTGGTCGTCAGGGAAGACGCCGGGATCGAATCCGTCAAAGATCTTAAGGGCAAAAAAGTAGGAGTGACTCTGGCATCATCCGGACATTACGGACTCCTCTGCGCACTCGAGGATGAGGGAATGACTGCAGATGACATCGAACTCGTCGATATGCAGCCTGATGCTATCAACGCTGCATGGATGAGAGGAGACATCGATGTAGCATATACATGGAATCCTACACTGATCAATCTGAAAAACAACGGCGGAAAGGTCCTGCTGACAGTAAAGGATCTCGCTGAAAAAGGACATTCCACATACAACTTCTATGTAGTGAGAACAAAGTATGCGGAAGAGAATCCGGATCAGGTCGTCAAGTTCCTCAAGGCCGTTCAGAAGGGTGCTGTACAGTACAAAGAAGATCAGGACACTGCGATCAAGATGGCAGCAGACAGACTTGAGCTTGAAGAGGATGTAGTAAAGGAGCAGATGAGTGATATCTATCCGACGCTGGAAGAGCAGATGAGCGATGACTGCTTCGGAAGCGACAATGCAGCACAGAATCTTTTCAACGTTGCAAGCTTCCTGCAGCAGAACGGACAGATAGATGACGCTAAAGATGTCGAGTTCTTTAAGAGCAAGATCGATACCAGTTATCTGGAGCAAGCAATAAAGGAACTTGAAGAAGAGGAATAATAAGAAGATGAGTGAAAAGACGATAATGTCGATCCGATCTCTGAGTGTAAGTTATCAGGGTGCCAATGACTCTAACGAGACATTGGCACTTGATCATGTTTCGCTTGATATTTACGACGGAGATTTTGTATGTATACTTGGCCCGTCGGGCTGCGGCAAGAGCACGCTCCTCAATGTGATGGGCGGGCTTCTTGAGGCAAGTGAAGGAACTGTTACGATGCTGGGAGAGCCGGTAACGGGCGTGGACCCTAAGCGCGCTGTAGTATTCCAGCAGCCTACGTTGTACCCATGGATGGATGTACATGACAATATAGCCTTCGGACCTAATGTCCGCGGTATCAAATCAGAAGAAACGGACCGTAGAGTCAAAGAATATATCGAATTAGTGGGGTTGGAAAAGTTCGCACACTCCAAGCCTTATGAGCTTTCAGGCGGAATGCGCCAGAGAGCTGCGCTGGCAAGAGCTCTGGTCAATGATCCGGTATTGATCCTGCTGGATGAGCCTTTTGGCGCGCTTGACGCTTTCACCAGAACTACGATGCAGGACCTGCTGCGTAAGGTATGGAAGAGCACCAGGTGCTCGGCTGTCATGATCACGCATGACGTAGATGAGGCTCTTTCTCTTGCGACCAGAGTGGTTGCTATGTCTGCTCTGCCGGGACGCATAGTCAAGGAGTTCGACGTAGACTTCACCAACAATGCTGAGGACAGCGAAGAAGACTTCCGCTACACCAGTGAATATCTGGAGCTTCGCAGAGAGATATTGCATATGATCAGATCCTGACAGGAGCAATACAGAAGGGCATACCCATGAGAGAGATACTGATAAAACCAGAGATATATAAATTTGACAGATTTAGAGAATTTACAGAAGAGTTCAGAACCGGCAGGGAGGATCTGATATTAACAACAGCATACCTCAAGGAGCGCTATATCGATCCTGTCCTTCCTGATGCTGTGTGTATCATAATGGATGACTACGGCACAGGTGAACCGTCTGAAGACATGATAAAGGGCATGTTTGATGCCGTTCCGTATGATTCATATGAACGCGTTATAGCGATCGGAGGAGGAGCGATCCTCGATATCGCAAAGCTCTTTGTTATTGCAAGACCGCATAGCATTAACGATCTGTTCTTCCGCCGTGAGGATATTATCCGTGAAAAGCAGCTGGTATGCATCCCTACAACCTGCGGGACCGGATCTGAGGTCACAATGACTTCAGTGGCAAGTGTCCGTACAGAAGACGGAAGCTACACTAAGATGGGGCTGCTTGATGAAAGACTTATTGCGGATACCGCGGTGCTGATCCCTGAATTCCTCGAAGAGATCCCTTTGCGCCCGATGGCGGAATCCCTGATAGATGCGCTGATCCACGCTGTGGAGAGCTTCCTGTCTCCTAATCGTGCAACAATGACATCTGATCTGTTTGCAGTAGGAGCCATCAGGATGATACTGCAGGTGTTAAAAGCGAATGACGAGGGGGCAGACCTGAGGAAGGAATACGGAGATCAGATGCTTACGGCAGCTACTTATGCCGGTATCGCATTCCTGACTGCCGGCTGCGGGATCGTTCACGGTGTCTCATATCCGCTGAGCGGTAAGTATCATGTTACTCACGGCGCAGCTAATTACATATTCTTTGACGCCGCGCTCCAGATGTACAATGAGCACGCACCTGAAGGCCGCATCAAGGAGCTTCGGATGATGATATCTGAGATCCTTGGCGGAGATGAGAAGGATGCTCTGAACACGCTTGCGTCGGCAGAAAGCAGTCTTTATCCTGCTAAGACTCTGAGAGATCACGGTGTGACCGAAGAGGATATAGAAGAATTTACGGAATCAGTGTTCCGCAACCAGAAGCGCCTTGTTGATAATGCTTATTATCCTATGGACAGGGCGGAAGTGCGTGAACTCTATAAAAGAGCATTTTAAGATTATTATCAGATAAATGATGTCCCATTCAGGGAGATATGAATAATGCATAATTCAGCAAGAAAGAAAATACATACTGATGCATTGGGAACAGAACCGTTCGATAAGTCTTACGGACTTGGATATAAGAAGGGAAGAGGCGATCTCTCGCCTTATCCGAGGGTGAACAGTCTGAGAAAAACCTTTCTTGACACCCCATTCAATATTGATATCCAGCGTGCCAGACTTGTGACTGAGAGCTACCGGAAGACAGAGGGATGCTCTCAGATCATCAGGTGCATGCATGCATTGCAGAATGTTCTCACCAATGTGGACATAGAGATATACCCTGATGAGCTGATCGTGGGTACGATCGCGGCGCCGGCCAAGGCTGCACCGATCTACCCTGAATTTTCTGTGGAATGGATACTGGATGAACTTGAAAACCATCCATTTGACCAGCGCCCGCATGATCAGTTTTACATCACAGAAGAAGACCGCGTGGAGCTGATGGAGATACTGCAGTATTGGCGCGGCAGTACAGTGTCAGCAGAGGTCAACAGAAATATCTCAGAGGAACAGGCTAAGGGAAGCGAGATGGGCAAGAAGGTGTTCCTTACCAGCCTGTACCATGATGCAGGGATCGGGCATTATGTTCTGGATTATGCGCATCTGCTGAGCACCGGCTTTGATGGACTGATCAGAGAAGCGCAGGAAGGGCTATTGTCGCTCAACGCGGATGATCCGGAGTACAGGGAACGCAGTGAGTTCTATAATGCAGTAATATCTGAGATACGCTCAGCACAGACGTTTATAAAGAGATACGGCATTCTGGCAGAAGAGATGGCAGATAGTGAGGCTGATTCTGCACGCCGGGATGAGCTCAGACAGATAGCGGCTAATCTGCGGCAGATCGAGAAAGGACCGGCAGAGAGCTTCTGGCAGGCTCTGCAGCTATGGTACTTTGCAACGACTGTAGTGGAGATCGAATCCAACGGACATTCGATTTCATACGGCAGGATGGATCAATGGCTTTATCCGTATTACAGACATGATATCGATAATGGAGTCATCAGTAAGGATTTTGCCCAGGAACTGATCGAGTGTGCATATATCAAGTCCGGTAATCCGTCAAAGCTGAAGAACCGTCTTTCATCGAAGTTCCGCAACGGCAGAGGATGGGGCGGAGAAAGCCTGACCGTCGGAGGCGTTGACCGCGACGGAAATGACGCGACGAACGATCTGACATTCATGCTGCTTGAGGGATCGGTACATACGCGCATGATGGATCCATGGCTCTGTGTCCGCGTGCATGAGGGAACACCTTATGAACTCAAGGTCAAGACTGTTGAATGTATCCGTGCCGGATACGGACATCCTAAGCTTTACAATGATGCTACTGCTATAGCTGTTATGCAGAAGAAGGGAATGTCTTTAGAAGATGCACGTGATTACGAGGTAGTAGGCTGCGTAGAGCCGGATCTTGCCGGAAAGGAATACGGATTCCACGATGCTGCTTACATGAATCTCATGAAAGTGATGGAGCTGTCACTGAATAACGGCAGATGCATCGATTGCAGTTCTCAGTGCCCGAGATATAAAGTCTGTGCCGGCGCAGGAAAGAGTCTGGGACCGGAGACAGGTTCTCTGTCTGATGCGGAAACGATGGATGATGTGCTTGAAAGCTTTGACGCTCAGATCGCATATTGGACTGAGCAGATGTGCTCCATGATCGATGTGATCGACGATGCGCACAGACATGTCAAGCCGACACCTTTTGCTTCATCGATGTTCAGAAACTGTATGATCACAGGCAGAGACCTGAGTGAAGGCGGAGCTGAATACAATTTCAGCGGACCTCAGGCTTGTGGTATCG
>SVCR01000083.1 GCA_015058265.1 Clostridiales bacterium | reverse complement strand
GCTCTGCTTTCGGCGAGAATATTAACGCGGCGATAATGTGCTTTGTATGGATATGCATCATAGCCCTCCTGATCGTTCCGTTTTTCCTTGTTCATAACGGGATAATAATGATAAAGCGCGAAGGCCGGAGCCTGGCTAATCTCCTTTCGCTGTGTCTGGGTATTGCAATAGGCATCGGCGAGATATCGACATTTCTGTTTATTATCGGAAGATCAACGGTATGGTCTGACAGCAGGACCGGTAATATAATGCAGGATATGACTTTACTGGGTATGCTCATCAGCGTGACTGTGGTTTATGGGTCTGTTGCTTTTCTGGTATTCATGATCTATTCCGTTTTCCTGATGATAATCCCGAGGAAGAGAGACTTTGACTATGTAATAATACACGGAGCCGGGCTGCTTGACGGCGGCAGGGTATCCAAGCTCCTCGCCGACCGTATAGATAAAGCGATCGATTTATACCGCAAGGATCCGACACCGCCGATCCTGATCCCATCGGGAGGAAAGGGCGATGACGAAGCTGTTTCGGAGGCCGAAGCGATGGCCGGCTATCTGCGGGACAAAGGGATACCTGATGACAAGATCATCCTCGAGGATAAGTCGGCAACGACATATGAGAATCTCGTTAACTCCAAAGCAATTATAGACAGCATGGAGGGAAGAAAATACACGGCGCTTGTAACGAGCAACTATCATGTTTACCGCGCGCTCAGATATTGCAGGAAGATAGGTCTTCGCTGCACCGGTGTCGGCAGCCATGTAGCTTTCTATTACTGGCCGAGCGCCCTTATAAGGGAATTCATCGCTGTGCATTCTGAGAGGAAGCACGCCATAACATTCATCCTCGGCTGGGTCATATCTATCATCGCTGCACTGTACTTGTTCTAAATATGTCGTCCCTGAAGCGACCTTTCTCTTATCCGATTCTGTTATCTTGATGATGCAAAGAGGAGACAGACAACAACGATCTCAGACACATCACAGAAAACAGAAGGATATAAGGAGGATAATGACATGAAGAAGGGACTTACAGAACTGGTAATGATACTTGACAGAAGCGGATCTATGAGCGGACTTGAAGCGGATACTATCGGCGGCTTCAACAGCATGATAGACAAGCAGAAGAAAGAAGACGGCGACGCATATGTATCTGTAGTGCTTTTCGATGACCGCTCTGATGTCATCTACGACAGAGTGGATATCAGCAGAGTTGAACCTATGACTGACAGACAGTATTATGTGCGCGGATGCACTGCTTTGCTCGATGCGGTAGGCGGAGCGATAAGACACATCAGGAACGTCCACAAATATGCAAGAGAAGAAGATGTTCCTGAGAAGACCGTGTTCGTCATCACCACAGACGGGATGGAGAATGCCAGCCGCAGATATTCATATGACGATGTGCGCCGGATGATAGAAGAGCGCAGAGAGAAAGATAATTGGGAATTCATATTCCTCGGAGCCAACATTGATGCGGCGGCCGAAGCGAGGAGATTCGGGATCAGTGCGAGCCGCGCGGCGCGTTATGATCATGACGGATATGGCACAGCACTGAACTACAGTGTGGTATCTGAGGCAGTCAGCAAGATCAGGATGGCGGATACGTTTGCGATGGGCGCTATATTTGAAGAGGAAGATGTACTGGCGCCGATAAGAGAGAACTACAGAAAGAAAAGCGGCAGCAGGAAGAAGTGAGGATGAGCAATCTTATCACCAGGACAACTGAACTTGCGATGAAGATCACGACGGATTATGTTCGTGAAGGAGATACCATCGTTGACGCGACCTGCGGAACGGGACGCGATACCGAGGTGCTCGCGAAAGCTGTCGGGAATAAGGGCAAAGTATTCGCTTTCGACATACAGGAGGCTGCAATAGAACTCACGAGGGCAAGGCTGAAGGAAGCAGGATGCGGCAACGTGCAGCTGATACAAGCTTCTTTCTCGGAAATGTGTTCATACGTCCCGGAGAACAGCGCTTCAGCTGTAGTGTTCAACCTGGGCTATCTGCCGGGAGGAGATCACAGCATCACAACTACATCAGAAGAGACCATCGCGGGATTGAATGCGGCGTTGAAATCCGTCAGGACAGAAGGTATCATAACTGTTGTGATGTATGATGGTCATGAGCAGGGACGGGAGGAAAAGAAACAGGTCCTGAAGTGGGCATCAGATCTTGACTCCGGAGCGTATCACGCTGATTATGTCAGCATGATCAATCAGGGCAATCATCCGCCGGAAATACTGTGGATCACAAGAAAACGCTGATCAGAAGAAAAGGAAAGACAGAAAATGATTACGGGAAAACAGAGAAGTGAATTGAAGAGGATAGCTCAGGAACTCAAGCCGACTGTTATGATCGGTAAGGAAGAAGTTACTCCGACTGTCATCGCGTCGATCGATCAATACCTTACAGCTCATGAGCTGGTCAAGGTACAGATACAGGATGGAGCAATTCTGGATCCTAAGGAGACGGCGAATGAGATCGCTGAGGAACTCGGAGCGGATTTCGTGCAGGCAATAGGCAGGAAATTCGTGTTGTACAGACAGTCACCGGATCCTGACAAGAGAAAGATAGTTCTGTTATAGGAGGCAAGAATGACGCCGTTACTTATGAAAGCGAGATGGATTATCAGATGTTCTCTCCGTTTTCCCTGATGACTTCGGAATACCACATCGCGGAATCTTTAAGTGTCCGCTTCTGTGTCAGATAGTCTACATAGATAAGACCGAATCTCTTCTCGAATCCGAAAGCCCATTCGAAGTTGTCCAATATGGACCATACCATATAGCCAATAACAGGGTAGCCTTCATCGGCTGCCTTTTTAAGTCCTCTCAGATACCACTTAAGGTACTGGATGCGCTGAGGGTCATGCACGCAGCCGTCATCCATCATGAAGTCGACATTAGCCATTCCGTTCTCGGTGATCATTACCGGCATGTCGTAACGCTCGGTGATGAATCTCACACCCCAATACAGAGCGTCAGGCGTCACAGGCCAGCCCATGTTGGTACGAGGGATCCCTGTCCATCGTTTCAGCATCCTGCCGTCGCGGCCGTCGATGTAATTCTGGGCGAGATAGCAATTCCACCCGAGGAAGTCAAGAGGCTGGTGTATCAGCTCCATCTCCTCATCGCTGAGTGCTTCTCTCAGGCGCGGATGAGCGGTACCCTTCATGATAGGATCCATCCACCAGTTCAGCATGTAGATGTTGATGCTGTCTTCAAAAGTCCTCTTTCTGGCCGTCTCGATATCCGCCTCGGTGTCTCCTTCAGGCATGAACAGCATGCTGTCCGTCGCGATGCCTATCTTCGGAGTGGTCTTAGCTTTGCTGCGGATCACGGACAGAGCTTTGCCGTGAGCGAGCAGGAGATTGCGGGAGAGACAGATGACTTTGGCATGCTCTTCTTCTGAATCGAACTCGACCTTCTCATAAGGCGGATGAGTCGCGTGCAGGTATCCCTCGCCGAGGAATGAGGTTCCTTCGTTAAATGTCATCCAGTCAGACACTCTGTCGGAAAGAGCGTCCACTACGACAGATACATACTCGGCAAAATCATCACTGACTGAGTCATCCAGCCAACCGCCTTTTTCATAGGACCAGAGCGGCAGGTCCCAGTGGTACAGCGTGCATAGCGGTCTTATACCGGCTGCAAGCAGTTCGTCCACGAGGTCGCTGTAGAATTTGATACCGGCAGGGTTTACTTCGCCCTCACGCGGCATGATGCGCGGCCAGCTGACGGAGAACCTGTACGCCTGGAGTCCGATTTTCTTCATCAGGGCGACATCTTCGCGGAAGTGATGGTAGTGGTCGCAGGAAACTCTGGCGTCATCGCCGTGAAGGACGTGCCCATCTGAAAGAGCATCCCATATGCTGAGGCCTTTGCCGTCCTCGTTATATGCGCCCTCGACCTGATAAGCAGCGCTCGCTGCGCCCCACAGAAAATCCTTACTGAATCCCATTCTGAAATTCCCCCTTTTTGCTCTTATTCAACCAGGAGCTTCAGCTCCTGAGAATGTCTGTTATATCTGCTGATTGAGGAGAATAACGTTCTCCCCGTTAAATTCCACGTGAATGATACAATAAATCCCGATCATCTACAATCAGAATTCAACACAGAGTGTGGACAGCAGACGATATGAACTGAATTAATACATTGACGGCAGTGAGCTATATATACGATCCTGTGTTATACTATTTCTACAACGCAAATTAAAAGCGCAAATTAAAACAGTAAAAAACAGATAACAGATAGTCAAATAAAAAAGATCGGAGGAACAAGCTATGAGTAAAGTAAATGATTTTCTTACAGAAGCCGGCGTATTCTATCTTGCAACTTGTGACGGGGATCAGCCTAAGGTAAGACCGCTTGGCGCGCATATGGAAATGGACGGTAAGGTGCTGTTCGGTGTAGGCGATTTCAAGGAAGTCTACAAGCAGCTCGCTGCAAATCCTAAAGTTGAGATCGCATGCGCTAAGCCTGACGGGCATTGGCTCCGTTATACAGGCAAAGCGGTATTTGAGACAGATCCGAAGTATGCCGAGGCTTCGCTCGATGCTATGCCGCAGCTCAGAGGTATCTATAATGATGAGACCGGCCACAAACTGATGATGTTCCACCTCGAGGACGCAACTGCTGTTGACATCCCTATGATGGGTGAGGGAGAAGATCTTCTGAAGTAGTTGAGAGTGAATAATGGGGGTAACAGATGGCTTGCGGAAGAATGGAATTTCATGCCAGATCTATAATGAGGCACACGGATTTTTCATTTGTGCTTCCTAACGATACTGAGATGGAAGAGGTCAGGAATACTAAGCATTATGACAGGGATCCTATCAATGTGATACTGCTTCACGGACTGACGGGAACAGATACAGACTGGCTCTACGGCGGGAATGCAAGGTGGATGTCGATACAATATAACCTGAATATCTTCATGCCTTCGACAGGTAATTCATTTTACCTTGATAAAGGATATGAGGGTGCGAACTGCGCGACATTCATAGCGGAGGAGCTGCCTGAGTATATCGGAAAGACCTTCGGCATCAACATGGAAAGAGAGAATACCATGATAGGCGGACTGTCGATGGGCGGCTACGGAACGCTGAGGACCGCTTTGGCATATCCTGACAGATTCTTCTCCTGCCTTGCTCTGTCTTCGGCAATTCATATCAGGGCAATTGCAGATGATCTCAGGGATCATAAAGACAAAGTGACACCGTATAATATGACAAGAGATATATTCGGCGATCCTGATGAGCTGCTGACATCCGATAAGAATCCTGAGGTGCTGTACTCACGCATCAAACAGGCGGGCGGAAAGGCTCCTAAGATATATTTTGCCTGCGGAACGGAAGATGATCTTGTCGGCGCGAACAGGATGTTCAGAGATTTCCTCGAGAAGGAAGGCGCTGACTATATCTACGAAGAAGGACCGGGCAGGCATGACTGGGTTTTCTGGACAGAGTATCTGGACAGAGGACTTGCGGCTCTGCTGCCGACTGAATAGAAAATGCTGTCAGAATAAGAACTGACAATGAGACAGGGTAATCCGGGAAAACTGTAATAGGTGAATGGAGCTGTAACATGCTGTATATAGTGAGACACGGCGAGACGGCTAAGAATAAGCAGAAACTCCTGCAGGGACGCAGCGATTTCCCTCTGAATGAAAAGGGAAGAGATCAAGCTGCTCAGGTAGGACAGATGCTGGGTGCGAGAGGCATAACAGTTGACAGTATCTATACCAGCCCGCTGGTGAGAGCTGTTGAGACTGCGCAGCTGATAGCTCATGGAATGGGTGCAGATGATGCATTGGTGAACGTGGAGAACAGGCTTATCGAGATGGATTACGGACCTTACGAAGGCATGAGCCTCGAAGATCCGGCTCCGGAGGTGATGGCGTTCTTCATGGATTTCGCGGGAACTCCCGCGCCTGACGGAATGGAGCAGCTGCACAGCGTGGTAGCCAGACTCGGGGAGTTCCTCGAGGATATAAAAGAAGAGGCGCGAACGTCGGATGTGCTTCTTTCCGCGCATGCTATCAGCATGAAGGGTGCTCTTGAATATCTAACGCCGGATTCAAACGGCAGTTATTGGTCCACAAACATCGGGAATTGCGAAGTATATGAGGTCGAAGTCAGTGATGACGGATACGGCATACCGCATCCTCTGCTGAAATTAAAAGGATCGGTCTGAACGCACTTAATTAGTTGTTCCCTATGTGTTCGAAAATGGTTTGTGTTATTATCTGCATATAGGCGTGATAAAGTTCCGGGAATGAGGTGCATGTCATGAAAGCATTAGAGGATAAGATCAGGGCAGAAGGAACGATATTACCGGGCGGTGTGCTCAAAATAGGCAGCTTTCTCAATCAGCAGATAGATACTGTCTTCCTGAAAGAGATAGGAGATGAGATAGCGCGCCTCTTCAAAGACTCAGGGGCTACCAAGATCCTTACGGTAGAGTCTTCGGGGATCGCTGTGGCTGTTGCTGCGGGTATGACGATGGAGCTGCCGGTCATCTTTGCCAAGAAGAGCAGATCATCCAATGTCAGCGGTGATATATACACATCGCTCATCTACTCGTTCAGTCATGACAGAGAGAATCACATCATGGTCAGCAAGGAATATCTGCCTAAAGGTGAGAAGGTCCTCATCGTGGACGATTTTCTTGCGCACGGGAGCGCGATCAACGGTCTCATAGCAATTGCAGAGGACGCGGGCTGCGAGACAGTCGGCTGCTGCGCTGTCATCGAGAAGGGCTACAATATGGGAGGAGACAACCTCAGGGCAAGAGGGTACAGAGTGGAATCCCTTGCTATCATCGATGAGATGACAGATGACGAGATCATTTTCAGAAGCAGCACATCAAATAAAAGAGAGGGACTGTTATGAAGTATAGGACAATGGGAAAGACCGGTGTGCGCAGTTCCGTGTTCGGACTCGGCTGCATGCGCTTTAACGGAGAGGCTTCCGGCGACAGCATAATCGATGAGCAGAAAGCGATATCGCTTATCAGAAGAGCGATCGACGGAGGTGTGACCTACATGGACACCGCCTATGTATACCTCGACAAGACTTCCG
>SVCR01000082.1 GCA_015058265.1 Clostridiales bacterium | reverse complement strand
ATATTGGCTCTGTTAAACGGCGTCTCGTGTGCTTCACAGGTAGCGATCAACGGTACTTTGACAGGCGTGGTCGATTCTGCAAGTAAAGCGACCCTGATATCCATGGCGGTCGGATTGATCACTACGATAATCGTCACAGTCGGGATCAGTATTGTCAGGGGACCGGGAGCTGTTTACGACGGGGGGATCAAGCCTGAGTCAAGAGCGGTCCTGAAGCCGTGGATGGTATTAGGCGGCAGCCTTGCTATAGTGATAGTCGGAGGAAATGCTGTTATCGCACCTCTGCTCGGAACAGGGGTGGTGACGATCATGAACCTTATCGGAATGATAGGTACAGGTCTTATAATTGACGCAGTAGGTTTTCTCGGGATAGAGAAGAAACCTGTGACTGCGCCGAAATTCATCGGGATGCTGCTGATGATCGGCGGCACTGCACTTATTTCTCTGTAGTAAAGGGGTGTTAATAAGGAGGTAATAAGGATGGGAGATATCAAAGTTGCATGTCTGCAGCTTCCGGTAAAGCAGGACAAGTATGATAACATAGAGCAGCTTGCCGAGATCATCGGCGACGGGAAGACGGAAGACGCGGATATAATATGCCTTCCTGAAATGTGGAACTGCCCTTATGTCACAGAGCTGTTCCCTGTAAATGCAGAACCTGAACAGGGAGATTCATGGCTTGCTATGTCAGTCCTTGCAAAGAAGAGCGGGAAGTACATTGTCGGAGGCTCGATCCCCGAGGCTGATGGCGGGAAGGTATATAACACCTGCTACGTGTTCGACAGGAACGGAAATCAGATAGGGAAACACAGGAAAGTACATCTTTTCGATATATTTGCGCATGGGCAGCAGGTATTCAAGGAATCTGACACTTTGACCGGCGGAGACGGATTCGCCACATTCGATACGGAGTGGTGCAAGATGGCAGTCAATATATGCTTTGATATCAGATTTCCTGAGAGCTCAAGACTTCCGGCTCTTGCGGGAGCCAAAGTCATCTTCAATCCTGCGGCATTCAATATGACGACCGGACCGGCTCATTGGGAACTCGGTTTCAGGCAGAGAGCTGTCGAGAATCAGGTATACATGGTCGGGACCTCGACCGCGAGGGATCCCGAGGGCAGTTATGTTTCTTATGGACATTCTATAGTGACAGACCCTTGGGGGAAGATCGTCATGCAGCTTGATGAAACGCCGGGGATAGGCTTTGCTGATATCGATCTTAAGTATATTGAAACAATTAGGCAGAAGCTTCCTCTCCTCAGCGCTCGCAGGACAGACATATACGAGCTTACGGACAAAGTGAAGTGATACAGCCGGGCGCGAAAAGGGGAAATATGTACGCGTGGTCGCTGTTATGCAAATGTGGTATAATTGTAAGGGTATAAACCATGTATTCAGAGAGGAGGCAGAATATGTCTGAGAATGGTAACTGGGGACGTAAGCCTAATGATCTTAAGAATATGAAATATGCAGGCAGATCTGCAGACAGTGAACTGGTTGAGGCTCTGCTTGGTATTATTGCTATTGGTGTTGCCGGTGGACTGGCGGCTATCGCCGGAGCCAAGAAGCTCGGAGAAGAGATACAGGAGCTTCAGGAAGAAAGGGCACGCAAGCTCGCTGAAAAGAAGGCAGCTTACAAGCAGAAAGTGAGGGAAGTCGTGGCTAATGAGGTGGAGACACAGTACGATACTGCTGCAAAGCTTGAAGATCCGACGGATGAGCTGATATTGTCTCCTTCGCCGCTCGAGGAACAGCCTGAATCTGTAGAACTGATACTCGAAGCGTCCAAGAAGAAGCCGATGGCTGAGATAACCTTCGACGGGCAGGATGATGCGGAAAAGAGAATGGAGTCGGCCATGGCAGAATATGACACTGCGATGGATGAAGCTGCAGAATAAGCAGCAGCTGAAATAAAAGAACGATCAGGAGGATAATGAAGATGGATAGTATACTCGCATATGCACAGGATCAGAGTACGGGAAGTACCAGCATCGAGCTGATATTTCAGATCGCATCTATCGTCGGACTCTGGAAGATGTTTGAAAAAGCCGGTGAACCGGGATGGACAGGGATAATCCCTATCTATAATCTGTATAAGCTCTGTGAAGTGACAATGGGCTACGGCTGGTACATTCTGAGACTTCTTGTGTTCTTTATCCCTGTAGTAGGATGGATCGCAGGATTCTACTTTATGTTCCAGATAGGTAAGGCTACTGCCAAGGCTTACGGACAGCCTGAAGGATATGCCTGGGGATATCTGTTCCTGTCACCGATATTCTACTGCCTGACGGGATTCGGCGAGTATTCCTATTACGGGCCGTATGGTCAGGGAGACAACAGATCAGCTTCGGCACGTGAAGCTAAGACAGTCAACTTCGATGTGGTCAAAGATCAGCCGAGATACGCGGATGATACTGTAGTTGAACCTGTAAGAGAAGAGCCTGTGGTTGTAGAACCGGTCAGGGAAGAGCCTGAGACAGTCGAATTCAATTTCGATCAGCCGGAAGAATAAAGTCCAAATAAATGGTCTGTTACTGACCGTCAGCTCAATACAACAAGATCAGGAACGCCCCGCACGAAAAATGCGGGGCGACTTAATATCACTCAAATAATACTACTTTGAAGAGGTGATTCAGTATACCCTAAGGAAGGGTATCAACTATTCTTCTTCAAAATTCAATATTTTGATATCAGAATTCGCATTGACATATTTGCAGATGGCTACATATGTGTCATGCGATATGACATGCTCGACTTTGCACGCGTCTTCTTCTGCCTGCTCCGCGTCAACTCCGAGGAGCTCAAGGAAAGCAGTAAGCGCTTTGTGACGCTCGTAGATTCTGGTAGCTATCTTGCGTCCCGGAGGGGCAAGCGTGATAGGACCGTTGGCTTCCATGTTGATATAGCCGCTCTCTTTGAGCCTCTTGACAGCGTAGGAAACGCTAGGCTTGGTAACTCCGAGATGTTTGGCAATATCGATAGAGCGGATATAGCCGAACTTCTCTTCTAGCATGAGCATGGTCTCCAGATAGTCTTCGGCAGATTGCTGGATCTTCATATCGTATCTCCTTTATATGATGTGGTAAAAATACCACATTTTGTGATAATAAGCAAGAAAATACACAATATATCTATTGACTATTGTGAATGCAAAAAGCTATAGTGTAAACGATATATTTTATTATCTGAACGGGTATTATCGTTCAAAGAGAGAGGAGAAAACTATTATGGCAAAATGGGTTTGCAGCGTATGCGGTTACGTACATGAGGGAGATACACCTCCTGAAAAATGCCCACAGTGCGGAGTTCCTGCAGCAAAGTTCCAGAAGCAGGAAGGCGAGAAGGTATGGGCAGCTGAGCACGTTCTCGGCGTAGCAAGTGATGCACCGGAAAACATCAAGCAGGGTCTTCGTGACATGTTCAACGGCGAGTGCACAGAGGTTGGTATGTATCTTGCTATGGCAAGAGTTGCTATCCGCGAGGGATATCCTGAAGTTGGCGCTTTCTTCGAAAAGGCAGCTTGGGAAGAAGCTGAGCATGCTGCTCACTTCGCTGAACTTCTCGGTGAGGTCCTGACAGACAGCACTAAGAAGAACCTCGAACTCAGAGCTGATGCTGAGTATGGCGCTACACAGGGCAGAGCTGACCTCGCTAAGGAAGCAAAGGCACTCAACCTCGACGCTATCCATGACATCGTTCATGAGATTGGCAGAGACGAAGCAAGACACGGCAAAGGATTCCAGGGACTTCTTGACAGATATTTCAAGTAAGCCGAGATCCGCTAAGATCAAGCATATGAGAGAGACGAGAGTGATCTTGTCTCTCTTTTCTTTTGCCCTACAAGTCGCGGCGAATGAGGTTCCGAGAGCGTAGCTCATGAGACATGTCAATAAGAATGTTATAACAAGAAAGAGATGCGGACGTATCAGCTGGATACATACCCTTTATGCCGAGAATTGTACAGCTTAACGTGTCAGAAAGTAAAGATTGTTAAGACTGCACATAATCTGCTACAATTCTCTGTAATGAGCGTTCCGGCTTTTGATCTGAAGCCGGACAACAGAATAAAGCCTTTGGAGAAGAAACGATGAATTCACTTAACCGCAAGAAAGATATAGATATAATAGGCGTGCAGATCGATTTCGGCGCTGCTCAGAAGGGCGTCGCGATGGGGCCGCTTGCTATAAGATACGCCGGCGTCAGAGCCGCTTTGAGAGAGATGGGATACACCGTCACGGACAAGGGTGACATCATACCGCCGGATGACGGTATGAGTCTCAGACACATGATCAATTTCGAACAGGTAAATGAGACCAACAGACAGCTGTATGAAGCTGTTAAGGAGACCCTCGATGCAGGACATCTGCCGGTCGTGCTGGGAGGAGATCACAGCATAGCTGCCGGAAGCGTCTCTGCTGTAGCAAAGCATTATGAGAAGGAAGGCCCTATAGGGATAATCTGGATAGATGCTCACGGAGACTGGAATGACGACAAATCCACGATAAGCGGCAATATGCACGGAATGCCTTATTCTGCTGTATGCGGATGGGGTCCTTCAAGTATGGTGGACTTTGGGCAGGGACCTTGCTATGTTCCGACTAAACATTGTGTTCAGGTCGCAGGCCATGACTTTGACAGAGCCGAAGCTGCAAGAATGAAGGAAGCCGGAATGAACGTCTTCCCTATATCCGATGTTGATAAAAGAGGGATGTATGAAGTCATGAAGGACGCGATCAGGATCGCGAGCGAGGGCACTGTCGGGATCCATCTGAGCTTTGACGTCGATGCCATCACACCTGAGTATGCACCGGGAACGGGAACACCTGTGGCAAACGGCATTACTGCCAGAGAGGCTTTTCTGGCTGTGGAGATGATAGCCGAGTCGGGTAAGCTACTCAGCATGGATCTTGTTGAGGTCAACCCGATCCTGGATGAGAGGAACAAGACCGGCATCCTGGCATCCGAGCTGATCCAGTCAGCGCTCGGGAGGATCGCATACTGAATCCGGTCGCCGAGTCAGCCAATGTGTGAATAGTTTAGCGACAGATATATAGATCCAGACACAATATATAGGTGTGAACAGATATCAATGGCGTGTGTTCCGACCCCGGAATGCACGTCATTATTTTGACGAAAAAAGAGCAGGATAACTATTATCGCCACTCATTTATTTGAAAATAGTTGACGAGGTTTTTACTCCTGATGAACATGGGAACGGACAAGACCCCGTAAAAGCCTAAAGATCAAGGCTGACAGCGCTTGCCGATTGTTTGCCGATAACATTATATGCGTAAAATATAGAGAAGCTTTATTTCCACCCGAATAACAGGCAAAAAAACATAAATATCTGGTAACAATATGTTGACACAATTCAACCTCGAGACTACAATATATTGTGTTCGGAAGCGGTTGTTGCTCTTCTTCAGCAACAGCTCTGAAGACAGCTTTCAGCGAAATAACTGATCGTAAATATATATAGCTAAAGAGGAAGAACAAGATATGAAGACTATCATCAAAAGAGACGGAAAAGAAGTACAGTTTGACGAGTCCAAGATCTTCAACGCCATATATGCAGCCAACAAGGCCGTTGACGGCGAGAAGATGACCAGCATCGATTTCACCTATCTTACTAAGAAGGTCATCGAGAAGCTGGACGGGGAGACCTGCACAGTAGAACAGGTACAGGATATAGTCGAGCAGATGCTGATCAAGTACGACTATGAGAAGACAGCCAAAGCTTACATCCTCTACCGTGCTGAGCATGCGAAGATCAGAGAAGCAGAGTCTGATCTGATGAACATCTATAATGAGCTTACTTATTCGTATTCTAAAGATGCGGATATCAAGAGAGAGAACGCCAATATAGACGGCGATACGTCAATGGGCACTATGCTCAAGTACGGCTCAGAAGGTGCTAAGTATTTCGTAGACAACTATGTTCTCCCTAAAGACATTGCCAAGGCTCACATCAACGGAGACATCCATATCCACGATAAGGACTTTTACATGCTTACTGAGACATGCTGCCAGATCGATCTGATCAAGCTGTTCAAGGACGGATTCTGCACCGGTCACGGCTACCTCAGAGAGCCTCAGTCGATCATGAGCTACGCATCTCTTGCTTGCATAGCTATCCAGGCTAACCAGAACGAGATGCACGGCGGACAGTCAGTACCTAACTTCGATTATTCCATGGCGCCGGGAGTTGCGCGCACTTATGTAAAGGAGTATTTCTCCGCACTCACAGAGATTTTGGCAGCAAAGATCGATTGCCCTTATGCTGATGCTAAGGCTATGTCTGACAAGATCAGGATCGAAGCGCCAAAGCCGACGATCAGCAACACAGAGACCTACGGCGAAGAGCTCGGAAAGTGGTACGACAGCACGGATGAGACCTACGGGATCGAGAAGGACGTACTGATCCGCTGCAATGAGCAGGCCGGAGAGGCAGCTTTCGCAAGAACCGATAAGATGACTTATCAGGCTATGGAAGCGCTGATCCACAATCTCAACACTATGAACTCAAGAGCAGGAGCTCAGGTCCCGTTCAGTTCAGTAAACTACGGAACAGATACTTCTGCAGAGGGAAGAATGGTCATCAAGAACCTTCTTCTGGCAACAGAGGCCGGACTGGGTAACGGCGAGACGCCTATCTTCCCGGTACAGATCTTCAAGGTAAAGGAAGGCATCAACTTCAACGAGGGAGATCCGAACTACGATCTCTTCAAGCTGGCTATCAGATGCAGTGCTAAGAGACTGTTCCCTAACTTCAGCTTCCTCGACGCGCCTTTCAACAAGAAGTTCTACAGAGAAGGCGACTACAATTCAGAAGTAGCTTACATGGGATGCCGTACAAGAGTAATGGCGAACAACTATGATCCGAAGAAAGCGGTAGTATGCGGAAGAGGTAATCTCTCGTTCACATCTATCAATCTTCCTAGGATCGGTATCGAGGCAAACAGAGACTTTGATGTTTTCTATAAGAAGCTCGACGACATGCTCGACCTCGTAGCCAGACAGCTGCTGCACAGATTCAGGATCCAGTGCACCAAGAAGGGCCGCAACTATCCGTTCCTCATGGGACAGGGTGTATGGATGGATT
>SVCR01000081.1 GCA_015058265.1 Clostridiales bacterium | reverse complement strand
TCCTTATTCAATATGGGGGTAGATAGGTGCTGGTGTGCCTCACGGTCTTCAAAACCGCTCGCAGGGGGATGGACTCCTCCCGGGTGGGTTCGATTCCCACATACTCCCGCCACAGGCCTGAGAAGGGACCCATGTGTCTGTGAGACACTTTATGGGCCCCTCCTCCTTTTTTTTAACTAAGATATACCGGATGATTCGAATAATTCCCAATAGATGTCGAATATCAGGGAATATTAGAAGATATAATTAGTATCGATCTCTTTGTGTTTGCTATAATCATCTCATAGGGGTGATGTAAGGAGGATGGCAATGGTAAACACTGAAATCTACGGCAAAAATGTATTTGTGACCGGTGCTTCGTCGGGAATAGGGAGAGCCTGTGCCCGCATGTTTGCTGAGAACGGATTTGTTGTTACCGGCGTATCCAGAAATACTGATGAGACAACAGAGGTGTTTCCGGGCGGGGGCTGTCTTACTCTGAGGAAGCTTGATGTCACGGATGAGCCAGCGGTAAGAAAAATGGTAGAAGACCTTCCGGGTGTAGACATTGCTATCCTGTGCGCAGGCATGGGAGTTGCCGGACAGAGCAAAAGAACTCATACTCAGCAAGCTATACCTGCCGGAAAACCGGAAGTAGACGAAAAGGGGCTATATATGCAGCTTACATCCGGAGTCTGTTATAATAGTATTATCTATCCTGAATATGGCAAGCACGCTATACTAAGGATAGAGTCACAGCATATTACTATGTCAGGTTCAGTGTGAAATAAAGACCATAGCCGGAGATAAGTCATGAACAGCAGCGTACTCATACTTGCACTGGTTTTTCTGGGCAGTGCACTGATGGTAGTAAACATCATACTTTACGTCAAATTTGAACAGTACATAAGGCATATGTGGGGAAGCAAGACACAGATCGCAGGCCTGTATTTGCCGATTGTTTTGCTTGTGTTGTTCTTGATCGGATACGTTGTAGTCGGCTTATTCGGGAGACCGGATATAGTGATGGCGAGTATCCTCTTCGGGGGCAGCATTTTTGTATTCATAATTATCAAAGTACTGCAAAATCTTGCGGAGAGAGTTTACAGTTCACAACAACTCAGAATAGAGCTTCAGGCTGCAGAGAGCGCCAATAAGGCCAAAACAATATTTCTTTCCAATATGTCGCATGATATCAGGACTCCGCTGAACGCGATCATAGGATACTCCGAGCTTGCTGAAAGCGAATCAGAAGATGCCGTTAAGCTTCGGGAATACATGGATAAGATCAGCGTTGCGGGAAGACATCTGCTTGATCTTATCAACGATATACTGGAGATGAGCAGGATCGAAAGCGGCAAGATGCATCTCGAAGAGACTCCGGCCGATATACTCAGCATACTTGATGAGGTGTCGACAGTATTTGAAGACCAGATGAAAGCTAAAGGTATCAGCTTCTCGGTTGAGACGTCCGGTGTGAAAGACAGGTACGTGATCTGTGACCGTCTCAGGTGCAGCAGGGTAATGATGAATCTCATCAGCAACGCGTATAAGTTTACGCCTGAAGGCGGAACGGTGAGAGTAATACTTACCGAAGGCCGCCGCGAAGGCAGCAGAGCAGAGTATGAGCTGCGGGTCAAAGACAATGGAATAGGAATGAGCAAAGAATTCGCTGCCAGAGTGTTCGACTCTTTCGAAAGAGAGCGGACATCCACTGTGAGCAATTTGCAAGGGACAGGCCTCGGAATGGCCATCACCCGCAGCATAGTGGATATGATGGGCGGAACGATAGAAGTTGAGACAGAGCAGGGCAAAGGCACTGAATTCATTGTGCGCGTCAGTTTAGAGAACGCATCAGAAGAAGATGTGAAAACACCTGGGGCAAAAGAACATACCTGCGATTGCGCTGAAGATATGAGGCTGCTTCTGGCGGAAGATGTTGAAGTCAATCGCGAGATAGCTGTAATGATGCTTGCATCGATGGGATTTATCGTTGAGACTGCTGTAAACGGAAGAGAAGCCGCTGACATGGTCATTGCTTCCGAACCCGGGTATTATGACGCAGTTCTGATGGATATTCAGATGCCGGTAATGAACGGATATGAGGCGACTGAGCTGATCCGCTCGCTGCCTGATCCTGAACTTGCCTCGGTGCCGATCATTGCCGTTACAGCGAATGCTTTTGCAGAGGATATACAGAAGGCACTCGACACAGGGATGAACGGACACATTTCAAAGCCGCTTAATAAAGAGAATATGGAGAAAGTCCTGAGAGAAGTTTTTGAATGTGAGATAAAGCTGCAATAGAAACTGAAACAGGCTGCTATAGAGACGCGAGCGGGAAACCCCGGGTGCTTTAGCCCCGGGCAGCTCGCCTGAAAGAAATACGGTCATCACTGAAGATGCCCGTTTTTTATACCAAGAGGAGAAGATCTATGATTGATTATGAAGGTCAGATATGCAGAGCGCCAATGGAGCGTTCCGCCTACAAGTTACCTGTTATGGTGGGCTGCTGTTACAACAGATGCAAATTCTGCGATCTGTTCAAACATCTCAGATTCAGACTGATTTCTCTTGAGGAAATAGAGGATGATCTGCTTCGTGTATATAATGCCGGAGGAAAGCCTCGAAAGATTTTTCTCGGGGACGGCAGTGCTTTTGCTCTCGATACAGACCACATTCTCCGCATCCTGGAGCTGATACATAAGTATTTCCCGGACTGCAGCGAGATCAATATGAACGCAACAGTGAAAAGCATTCTCGCCAAAACGGATGATGAACTTCGTGCGTTATATGACAACGGTGTAAGGCATTTATATATCGGGCTCGAGTCAGGCCTTGAAGATGTATTGGGATTCATGGACAAAGGCAACACTGCAGCCGAGGCAAGAGAAGCTGTCGGGAGAATGAACGAGTTCGGATTTCTCTTCGATGCACATATAATGACCGGGGTCGCAGGGAAGGGCCGCGGGAATGAGAATGCGGAGGCGACTGCCCGCTTCCTGACTGAGATGAACGCTTCAAGCGCGACTAATTTTTCGATGTTTATCCACCATGATGTTCCGCTTTATCAGGAAATGAAGGAAGGGCGGTTCATACCTGCTTCGGAATACGATAACCTTCTGGAAGATCGAAGACTGATAGAAAGACTCAGTGACGCGCTTGAGCAAAGCGGACACAGCATGAAATATGAAGGTTTCCATGACTTTATAGCGGTGCATGTATGGGGGACTCTCCCTGCAGACAGAGACAGGATACTGGCCAGGTTAGATAACGCGATCAGAGAATATGAAGGAAAGCAAGACATTTTAGCGGTAATAGATCCGGGAAGTACATTTACAATACAAAGCGCGTATTGACAATGTGAAATGTGAGCGAAGTGAACCAGACGGACAATGCGTCATAAGCGGAAGAATGGTTTAGTCCAATTGAGTTATCATTGAAGTTAGAACATGTGCAGAAGCAGGAATCCCCCACCTCAAAGCTTTAGCTTAGGTGGTGGGAGCGTTCAATGGAGGATGGCATGGTAAGAATCAGCTTTGAAGTCAGCAAAATTAACTATGAGAAATGCTTCGAGAACCTGATACCTCAGCTTACGGAAGAATTCAGGTCAAGCAAAGATCCTAAAGAGCTCGACAAACTGATCATCAAGCTCGGTGATGATATCGTCCCGGTGACAGTGAAGCTCCTCAGTTTTCTGGACACAGATACGAGGGATCAGATCATTGTATGGCTGCTGGAAAAACAGCAGGAAATGATCGTAACATCTGCGAACAAGGCTCTGCATGATATGCTCGGAGGGGATGCGGTCGTGCTGGGGACCGTATACGCTCAGGATCGTCCGGGACCTAAGATAACACTGCATGCAGCAAAGGTGAAGACAGACAGTAAGCAGCTCATAGACAGTCCTGCGCTTACCGGCATAACAGGAGGACTGGCAAAGCTTGTTTTCATGATGTCAGAGCCTGAAACGATCGAGAAAGAGGCGATCAAGATCCTTTCTTCCGATTATGTTAAGACTAAGCTCATTTCTACTCTGTCTGACAGCCTTCATAAAGCCGGACTGGATATCACCTTAAGTGATGTAGTGATCAGGGAAGACTCCGGAAAAGGGGAGATACCGCGCATGACGGATCCGGAAAAGGATGAGGGACTGCTTCCGGACGCTATCGAAGACAATATCATCGACGCGATCGTTGCCTGGCTGAAGCAGACATTATTAGTTTGAGATAACACCGGAAACTATCAAATGGAGATAAACAGATGAAGAATCTGAAAAAGCTTACACTGTTACACTCCGATTTACGACCATACGAACCAGATGAAGACATAGCCGACCAGGACTGCTATAAGTGTATACGGAATACCTATACGCATGAAATCTCTGAAGGAAACCCTGTATCCGTCGCCTTCAAGCAGGCCTACCGCTGCAATATTGGCTGAGGCGCCTATAGGCGTGATGTTGCCGCCGAGAGTCGCTCCGGACAGAAGACCGAAATACAGAAGATACGGCTCAATTCCGAGAGAGGTTGTTACTGCAGTAAGTACAGGAAGCATGGTAGCGACATACGGGATGTTGTCCACGAATGCGGAAATGAGGACTGATCCCCAGACGATTATCGTGTACAGGAGGAATATATCGTTACCGCCGGCTCTGACTATGAGGTCTGCTATGTCATTGATGATACCTGTATTGGTAAGCCCGCCGATAACGACGAACAGACCCGTAAGGAGCCCGAGCGTGCCGAAGTCGAGTGACATTACAGAGGCGATGGTATCTTCTGTATTGCCGTCTCTGATAGTGTCAATGATTATTGTGATGACTGCCAGTGTGCAGCATATGACGCCATTCGTGATATCCGGTGTGTCCGGGACAAAAGACGCTGTAATGAGAGCGCCGACCATCAGTATCAGCATAACGGTCGGAAGATAGTCGTTCACTTCAGTCATCTCGACTGAAGTGACTTTTTCTTTATTTTTGCGGAATAGAATGAACATAACAGGTATGGTGGCAAGCGCGCCGAGCTCTACTGCGAAAAAAATGCCCGGACGGCCGTTCATCCAGAAAAAGTCCATGAAATCCATGCCTGCATAATCTCCGAGCATGATCGAAGTCGTATCACCGACCAGCGTAGCGGCGCCCTGCAGGTTGGATGACACTGAAACTGAAAGGATCATCCCGACGGGATTGATCTTGAGCTTCTTGCATATGGCCATGCCGATCGGCGCGACGATCAGCACGGTGGATACATTATCTATAAATGCGGATATGATACCGGCAAAGAGAGACATGCGAATGGTTACCCACATGGAATTCTCAGACTTTGACAATAGGATATCTGCCAGAAGGGCAGGCATTCCTGAATCAATAAAGTAATAGACGATGACCATTGTTCCCGCGATCATCAGTAAAACGTTCCAGTTTATGACCGACGCCACCATTGATACAGGCAAAAGACCTGCGACAAGAAAGACTGCAGCGGTAACGATCGCGATATACGGCCTGTACTTAGGCAATGCGATCATAAGAACATACATAAGTATAAACAGTATTACAGCGGTCAGTTTCATTCAGTCCCTCCCTAAATTTGTGCATCACAACAATAATATCACTGTTGGGAAGCAAAATGAACTGTCTGATGTGTTGTTCTGAGAGATAATAAGAGAAACTCGAAAAAAAGGTGGCCGGCTGTAAAGCCGGTCACCCTGAGTAAGTTAGTGATCAATACAGTTACTTTACTGTTACCTTGAAAGTCACTTTCTCCCATGCAGATGGGTAATATACTGCAGTTCCTTTCGCTTTGACTTTAACCGTTACCTTATAGGTTCCTTTTTTCAGACCCTTCTTCACAGTTATCTTGCCGCTCTTCGCATTGACCTTGAACTGCTTCTTAAAGTTTTTCTTGCCTTTCTTCGCGGAAACAAGCTTATAAGAAGGCTTACCTTTGGCCTTGCTCACAGTAAATGCCTTAGCCCGCTTGACGGATATGGCTCTTTTCTTCAGGGCCTTATAGTTGACTGTCACTGTCTTTTGCTTCAATTTGAGAGGGTTAGCATACTTATCGACGCTAACGAACATTGCTCCTTCAACAAAAGTATAATTCGGATTTGCCTCTTTAGGTACAGCATTAACAGTGATCCACGTACAGCCTGCTTTGATTCCCTTAACAGTACCTGTTTCAGATACCGTAGCTACACTTTTGTCATCACTTGCAAAGGAAAAGGTCACAGGTAGGTTCGTACCCTCAAGCTTAGGAGATAAAGTCGCGGTTTTTCCGACTTTGATCGACGTATCAGGGCCTACAATATTCACTGTCTTCTTCGCAATGCTGACAGCCCTCTCCACACGCTGTGGTTCCGAATCGGCATGAGCTGCATCACCGGAAACTTTATACCAGACATAGTATTTTCCTGCGTCTACAGCGGTCGGAACAGATGTTGTAAATTCTTCAGTCGGCTCTGTTTCGGTACCGAGGGCATATTGCACATCAGCTGCTTCTGAGCCGCATTCCGCTTCACCCGGATCAACAAGCTCCTGCGGATTTTCGTTATAAACAAGGCCTTTCTTATGAACCGGTTCTTTGGTTACTACAGCTGAATTAACACTGACCTCGATCTGTTTAGAGCCGTTGTAAGCTCCCATACCTTTTATAGTAACTGTTGCCGTATGGCTGCTTTCATCATACGTATTAAGTTCTACATTATAGTCAGTACCCTGCTGAAGCTCAGCAGCTGCTGCAACAATTGTGCCATCCTCACTTCTTGACGGGAAATACTCAACTTTGAGGTCCCTCGTAATATCTGACATAAGTTCGGATTCATCAGAGCAATCATAATTCTTCTGTAGCCCGGACACATTCAGCAGCTGATCATCAAATACCCCATTGGTGATCTCGTTACTGATATCGTAAGGATCTTCATAGAAATCATCCAGAAACCATATGCTTGGTGCGGCAATACGGTACTGTGAAGGATAGAATTTTTGATCAGAATATGAAGCGTGATATGAGTTTGGATCAGTCAGGGGCAGCCCGCTTCCGTTCTCAACATACTTCACCGGGAATTTTTTCTTGGTGTTTTTATGAAGTGCAAATTCATTGAACCATTCTTCGTAAGTCCTGCAATTAGCCTTCCCGTCTTTCTTTCCGCCTA
>SVCR01000080.1 GCA_015058265.1 Clostridiales bacterium | reverse complement strand
ACATTCCAGGCTTCAGCCGGTTCATCACTTTCGCCGAATCCCGGCAGGTCAAACTGGACGAAGCTGTATTCATCTCCCATCGCAGCTGCGACAGAATCATACATATCCATCCCGGTACCCCAGCCCTGCAGCATGACCGCATACTTGCTGCCGCTGCCGGTTATCTTATAATTAATATTGTATCCGTCAATGTTTATATTCATTCTGTTCTGTGACTTTCCGTATAGTTGTTGTCGGGCATGCAAGAGCATCACTCTCATGCCCCGCACATTAGTGTATCACAATAAGCATCCCCGTGTCAGCGGATAAGTGTATCAGGCGCAGGCACATATAAGCATCATGCAGCGCCGCACTGCAGATACACAAGCCGGGGCGCACTAACCCGCTCCGTACTGTTTAGCTTCATATGTGCTGGTTATGCCGAAGTAGTCCTCCAATGTGATCCAGTCTCCGTCATTGTACAGGAGCTCTGCCAGCTCCTTTCCGACATATCTGAAGTGCCAAGGTTCACCGATATATCCTGTCTCATCTGTCTTGCCGTCCGGATATCTGAGAATAAAACCGTATTCGTAGCAGTGTTCAGCGAGCCATTTCCCCGCAGCGGTCTCAGCAAACGACCTTGATATCTGGTTTATATCCATCGCCTCGCCGATCTGGTGCTCGGAATGCCCCGGGCGGGCTGAATAGGTCTCAGCATTTTCGATCCCGTCTTTATCAACATAGCCTTCGAACAGTGTTTTCTGCTCTTCATAGGATCTGAAACCGCTGACTATCGCCAGAGGTATCCCTTCCTCACCGGCTGCCTCTTCCATATCGTTAAAAGCAGCCTGCGTCTCTTCAGTCAGACCGTCGCCGTATTTCTCCGGCAGCGAGAATGTCTTATTTGCGATTATTATGCCGCCGACACGAGTGACCCCTTTCTCAGTTTCTATAGGGAAACCTTTTTCTGTCATTTCAACAGCCTCACCGGCCTGAGCCCCGGCTTGAGTCCCGGTCAGGGTCACCTGATTACCTGCTTCCTCAGCTATCCTTTCATTGTTGGTTCTGTGCAGGAGCTTGCTGATGCCCGAAGCGAGCAAAGCGACTATTATGATGATGCACAGAGTCCCGCCTATCGTTATGGTCAGGAGTTTTCTCTTTCTGTCCTGTTTTCTTACTCTGGATGCCGCACGCTCTGAAGCTATCGCGCGTGCCGCTGCAGGATCAGATGCATACAGTCTCTGAACAGACGGCATCCTCATTATCCTGTCGAATTCAGCCTCTTCCCTGGCCTTCCTTCCGGAGATCAGCGGTCTCCTGTTTGCATCTGCTTTGACTGCACCGCGAACCGCGTAGCTGCTCTTCTTCGCCGGTGCGGCTGCGGAAGACTTGGATGCTCCCGGCCGGCTCGACGCGGATGTCCCGCCGCCTCTCAATTCAGCGATGGATTCCCAGTAGCTCTTCGAAGAACCGCTCTGCGGATCAATGACAGTATTTGAATAACCAAAGCCCGGCGGAGCGATCAGCGGATCATTCTGAGCGGTCTTCAATGAAGGCCCGCCCTCTGCATCAGCTCGTCTCATGCCGGAATTATTAGCCCTCAGCTCCATGCGGCGCTCTTCTACTGAAGGCTTGCCGCCGCTGACGCGGAATCTCCCGAATCTGTGATTGCCGATCCTGAGAGTCACATATTTCGGTCTGCTCTTATTACTCATCTCTTCCACCTCAACATCGCCATGCCTGACTACCCTTCTTCATGCTCTCTCACGCTTCTGGTGAGGATGTATTCGATCTGACTGTTAACCGATCTGAAATCATACTCCGCCCAGTCCGCGATATCATGCCAAAGAGACTCAGGCAGTCTCAGAATGATCTGTTTGCGTTTCCCCTCTTTATGATCATTCTTAGCCGTGAGTTCTCTCTCCCTCTTGCGAAGCTCCTTCTCGCGCGCGTCGAGCTCAGCCTTTCTTTCCAGCAGTTCCCGGCGCATGGAGTCAAGATCTTCGATAGGCTTATTCAGTTCAGTTCCGTCTCCGGTCCCCGACATATTCCGGTGATCTCCTCATCAGGCAATATTTATTCAAGTGATATCATAATGATATCATCAAGATAGCATACTTATATCACCAAAGTCCTGACATGTCAAGCTGTCTGAATGACCTGCAGGCCTCTGATCCCTGATCCGATCCGGCCCCGGCGAACACGCAGGATTTCCCCTAAAATCAAAAACCGGACCTTCCCATATCCGATAAGGATATAAGAAGATCCGGCGTCTGTTTTCAGTATCTAGTACAGATCAGGATATCTGCGGCGGTCTGCAGAACGTGCCGAGAATCCGATGATCAGGAACAATATCCCGACACCGAGTACTGTGATCCATGCCGCGAGAGATCCCGCAGCCGCATATACCGCTCCTGTCAGGAGCTGGAACGAGCTGGTGATGAGCGTCCTCATCAGAGTGTATACCCCGTTGATACGCCCCCGATGACTCGAAGGGATACGTCTTGACAGATAAGGACTGTCAGCAGTCATGGCGAAAACCTCTCCGATAGTCAGGATCGCCATGGCCATATAGTAGACCGGCACATGGCCCTTGAAAGCCAGGAATATGCCGAACCCCATCAGCAGCAGGCTGTAGCCGGTCAGCATCCTGTCAGTCTCAGGCCTGCCGTCGGACAACCTTGTTATCACCGGCGTGAATAATACTACGACTATGCAGTTGATGCTGGTGACAGAACCGTAAATAATAGCCCCTTTGTCTCCGTGCAGCTCCGCCAGATCGAGCGGCATCAGATAAACATACATCTGATAAACAGCATAATACGCGCAGCAGAACGCTATGAACAGCAGGACAGTCTTGCTTTCCTTCAGTATCTGCAGCATGCTCTCCCCCGGCCTTTCCTCCTGATAGGATGCCAGCCTGACCTTCTCGACTACAGGGCTGATGTCCTTCACTTTAAACAGGATAAGGACAGCCGAGCTGAAAATGGAAACAGCATTGATCAGGAATATCAGCCACAGGTAATTATTGAAGAGGAGTCCCGCGACAGTCGGAGCGAGAACAAGTCCGAGATTAGCGCAGAGGTATTGGAGCGAGTATGATTTGTCCCTGTCCGCAGTCGATGTAATATCTGCAGTGAGCGCGTTGTATGCCGGGTTCTCCATATTCTGTCCGACGGATCCGAGGAACATCAGGATGATGGTCCTCCACGACAGAGGCGTGAACGCGCACACCAGGTAGCAGATCACGGAGAAGATATCCAGCACTATGATCAGATCCTTCTTATTGAACCTGTCAGCCAGCTTGCCTCCGGCGTATACAGCCGGAGCCATCAATATCATTGCAGCAGAAAAAAGCCAGGAAATGCGCTGGGCATCCACATGCATTTTCTGGCTTAAGATCAGTGTGAGCATCGGCCACGCCATGGACCCGAGTCCGGTGACCAGGCGGCCGAATGCCAATATATAGTTCTCCCTGCGGAGATTACTGTACTGCGTGATCAGCTTCATCAGCTATGTGCTGTTTCCGGATATCCTATGCTTCCGCGATGCACTCTATCTCGCAAAGCACGCCCTTAGGCAGTTCCTTGACAGCGACGCAGCTTCTTGCAGGCTTCGAAGTGAAATATTCCGCGTATACGGCATTGAAAGCAGCGAAGTCTCCCATGTCAGCGAGGAAGCAAGTTGTCTTGACTACTTTGTCGAATGATGATCCTGCAGCCTCAAGCAGAGCGCCTACATTCTTGCAGCTCTGATTAGCCTCTGCCTCGATGCCTTCAGGGATCTCGCCTGTTGCAGGATCAATAGCGATCTGACCCGATGTAAATACAAAGCCATTAGTGATAAAGCCCTGGGAATAAGGTCCGATAGCACCAGGAGCGTTCTTTGTTTCGAATACCTTCATGAGAATATCTCCTTTCTGTTCTCAGATTCAAACTTATTAACAGCGTATATCTTTGCCATCAATAAATCAATAGGCAAAAACTTCCTTGTTATAAAATTCCGGGCAAAGCTCCGGAGCGTGTTATTTTATTTCTTCAATAGTGATCAGGAAACTCAGTGTGTATTCATTATTCGCCGGATAGCAGTATTCAGGAGCAGTCTGCGGGCCGCATATGCCTGTTCCTATTCCCTTCTGAAAAGCGGAGATCGTGACATATGTTCCCGTCCTGACCTCATCCTCTCTGTGTTTCATCCCGATCAGCTCGATATCACTGTATGGCTTGATCCCGAGCTCAAAGGCCTTATCGACAGCGGTAAAAGTTATTCTGTACCTTCCGTTGCTCACCGACGCGGATCTGCAGTCACATCTGTTGCCGCTCTCCTGCGGACGAATATTCGGCTCCGTCATATCCTCCACTTTGCATGTGACATGCGCGATCTGAGCCTGATCTTTCATGTCCGCATAGGACTCGCCGTTCCTGCCGTAGTATTCAACGGTGTCAAAGCTCTCGTCCAGTCTGAAAGCTTTGCCGAATCTCGGCAGCTCACCTATTCCCGGAACAGCGCTCAGCCTGCAGGTCACGAGCACGCCCTCCGGTGTCATCTTATATGTATCATTGCCCGTGAATGCGTTAAGATGGCAGACGATCCTGTCTCTTACGCTGATAGCTCCGTCAGTCTCACGGATAGTGATGACCTCACGATGATGAGCGTAGAAAGGCTTCATGCTGTCCTTAAGTCCGAACATGATCGCATCATTATCTGTCGGCGCTCTGAAGAGTATCGTATATGGCTCTGCCCATCTCATTCCTGTATCTCCGAACAGGAGCCCCGGCCTGCCGTTTTCCTTGACAGGTACGGGAGCACAAGTCTGCGGGACCACTTCCGGTCTGCCTCCTCTTGTATCTCCTGCGGAGCTTCCTATACCGGCCGATATATCTGCCGCTTTCATGAAATGCTCTTCGATGATGATCTGCTCACGAGCCAGCTCGCGTCCTGTCCCGGCATCCTCAGTTATGACAGTCAGCAGGCAGTCCGTTCCGGCCTTCCTTGATGCTTCTATATGTTCAGATACAGGAAGCTCCAGCGTGACGCGTTCCAGCGGTCCTGCGCCCGGCACAACGGTCTGTTCAGTCCCGTCCGACCACTGAAGTCTCAGCACATAAGCCGACCCTTCTGTGAAAGCCTTGGTGTTGAACACTTCGAATGTATCTCCGCCAAGATGACTTACTCTGATCGGTCTGTAGATGAAAGCCGCGATCTTAGCTCCTGTTGAAGGGCTTCTGTCCGGATAGAACATACCGTCAACGCAGAAGTTTCCGTCATGTATCCATTCTCCGTGATCGCCGCCGTAAGTATAGCTGCCGTCTTCGTGCAGGACAGCGTGGTCGACCATCTCCCAGACACAGCCTCCCATCATGCTGTCATATGCATATATCTCTTTCCAGTATGCTTCCATATCTCCCGGTCCGACTCCCATAGCGTGAGCGTATTCACACAGGAAATAAGGTCTGTCGCAGAGCTCTTTGACTTCGTATGTCTTCTCGCCTATCTCGTGGACTCTTGCGACCGGAGGGTACATCTCACTCCCGACGTCATATGCCTTCTTGCGGGAATGGATAGCGCTCTCATAATGTATAGGCAGCGGTGAGCGGGCTTTGATATACTCATACATTTTGTCCTGATTGCACCAGCCTCCTGCCTCATTGCCAAGGCTCCACATTATTATTGATGGATGCAGCTTGTCGCGCTGATACAGCTGCTCGCCTCTGTCTGTATAGTGGCTCTCCCATGCAGGGTCGTGGCTGATCCTGTTATAGTCTCCGGGAATAGTCTGCGTATAAGTTCCGTGGGTCTCTATGTCTGCTTCATCAACGACATATATCCCCAGCTCGTCACAGACCTCGAGGAGATAAGGATCAGGAGGATAGTGAGACGTCCTTACTGTGTCGATGTTATATTCCTTGCACAGTCTCATGTCCCGTTCGATCTCTTCAGGCGTCATATAATATCCGTTAGTGCAGCTGGTATCATGGTGATTGACTCCATGAAGCTTGAGTCTCCTCCCGTTCAGCAGGAACAGATCGCCCTTGATGGTGACATCGCGGAATCCGCAGCGGACCTTGACGCACGTGCCTTCCATCTCAATGTACAGATCATACAGCACAGGATCCTCGGCGTTCCATTCTGTGACATCGAGATCGTCGAATGACGCTTCCGCTTTGCCCGCGCTTGACATCACAGTCTCCGAAACCTCGATGCCGTGACCGGACAAAGTAAAAGTGACCTCGCCTTCCCCGAAGAGATCCGCGGATACCGACGCAGAGTATTTCCCGTCCGGTCCTTTCGCAGTCCTGAGATCTATGTCTCTGATATCATTTCTGTTATATATCCTGAGCAGAACATCTCTGAATATCCCGTTATTGCGGAACATATCCTGACATTCCAGATAGCTGCCGTTGCACCATCTGTGCACTACTGCGACAAGCTCATTCTCCCCTGCTGTCAGATGCGATGTGATGTCGTACTCCGCGGTATTGTGTGATCCCTCCGCGTACCCGACGAATTCTCCGTTTATATATACATCCGCGCAGCTCGCAACGCCGAGAAATGACAGGACGCAATGCCCCTGCATTTCTGCCTGAGATATATCAAAAAAAGTGCGGTATACTCCGACAAAGTTGTAGTCCTCTCCCGGATCCAGCCACTTTGGCCCCAATCCGCAGTCAGCGCCTACCCAGCAGAAAGTCCTGCCCGTCTTCTTCTCTTCAGGGATATGCGGCGGATCATAAGGGAACGGATATCTGGCATTCACGTAGAAAGGCCTGTCATATCCTCTGAACTGCCAGCACGCAGGCACGTCTATCCTGTCAAAGTCGAGGCTGTCCGTGTCGATCACATCCGGCAGCTCGGCAGGTCTCGGATAGAACCTGAAGTCCCATTCTCCGTTAAGGCATCTTACCCGCGGAGACCCGTATCTCTTATCCTTTAATGAAACAGCATCCGCTGACTTCCTGTCCGGATAAGAGATGAAATAGCTCCTGGCCTCCATTCTGTTCACGCGTATCGTATTGAAATCACAATAATTGGTTTTGTTTATCTTATACTTCATTAGTCAATTCCTCTGTCTGTAACGGTTCTTACCGGGATCGACCGATTCAGATCATCGTCTTTCTGTTACTACTCGATCCAGAATGAATTCTATGACCTGATCGCGGCTCTTGAGTGCTGTGCCGGCACCGAGAGCTGTCG
>SVCR01000079.1 GCA_015058265.1 Clostridiales bacterium | reverse complement strand
AGATGTCAGAAAGCAGGCATCGACGGGATCGAGCTCCACTGCGCTCACGGATATCTGCTCGAGCAGTTCCTCTCGCCATACACCAACTTCCGTGATGACGAGTACGGCGGGAACTTCGAGAACAGAATGCGTTTTGTCAAAGAGATAATCGAAGAGATCCGCAGAAAATGCGGTCCTGACTATGTAGTCGGAATGAGGCTCTCAGTGGACGAAATGCTCGCTCACAACGGCGTTACTGAGCCTTTCATCGATCTGGAGGAAGGCGTTAAGATCGTAAAATACTTCGAAGAAGTCGGCATCGACTTTATCGACGTAAGCTGCGGTATCTATGAGACTCTGAACTGGGCTATCGAGCCTACTTCGTTCCCTGAAGGCTGGAGAAGACCTATGATCCAGGCTGTCAAGGACGCAGTGAAGATCCCTGTAATGGCTGTTTCAGCCATAAGGAGTCCTGAGATCGCCGCTCAGTTCATGGAAGAAGGCGTCTATGACTTCGCTGAATTCGGAAGAACCTGGCTGGCAGAGCCTGAATGGGGAGTCAAAGTACAGGAAGGACGTATTGATGAACTCAATAAGTGCATCAATTGTCTGCGCTGCTTCGAGACACTGCTGACCATCAATGCTCAGCTGCAGCCGTTCCAGTGTGCTGTCAACCCTGTCATGGGAAGAGAGCTGAAATGCGGCGAACTTGAGCCGGTGATCGGCGAGAAGAAAGCTGTCGTTGTCGGCGGCGGCCCGGGCGGTATGTATGCTGCCAAAACTATGGCCGAGAGAGGCATCAAGGTTACTCTTGTTGACAAGCAGGATGAACTCGGCGGAACTGTCAATCTGGCCAAGCTCCCTCCTCTCAAGGAGAGAATGCAGAATTTCATCGACTACATGGGCAATCAGCTCTGCAAACTCGGAGTGGACGTTCAGCTCAGCAAGGAAGTCACCGCTGATGACATAGCTGCAATGGAGCCGGATGCTGTAGTTCTCGCTACAGGTTCCAAGAGCATCGTCCCAGCAAGCATCCCGGGTGCTGACGGCGCCAACGTATATACAGTTGAACAGGCTCTCAAGGGAGAGGTCGACTTTACCGGCAAGCACGTTGCAATGATCGGCGCCGGCCTGACCGGTCTTGAAGCGGCTGAATTCCTCGGAGAGAAAGGCATCAAGGTAACAGTGGTCGACATGGTGGACCGCCCTGCTCCTACTGCTTACATCGCCAATGTAATGGATGTCATGAGCAGGATCAAACAGATGGATGTCGCATTCGAGCTGAAGCATGCTCTCAAGGCTGTCGAGGCTGACGGTATCTGCATCGAAAGCTGTGAATCCGGCGAGCAGAAGAAGATCGCCTGCGACGCTGTAGTTATGTCGCTCGGCTACAAGCCTGATCAGAGTCTCAAAGCAGCTCTTGAAGAGAAAGGAATCTGCGTGAAGCTGGTCGGTTCGGCCATCAAGGACGGCACTATGGGACCTGCAACACGTACAGGTTATGATGTAGGAGCTGAGATATTCAAAGAAGCAAAGCCAAGCTTCGTTACTTCGCCTGAGAAGATGGCCGCTTTCGCTAAGGACTGCGCCATGAAGAAGCAGGAAGGCGTATACATGCTGTACGCGACCAATCCGGAAGCGATCAGACGCATACTTCCGGCACCGCTCGAACCATACGCTTTGCCTCTCGTATATGTATCGGCCAACCACATCAACGAGCCGACTTTCGCCGATAACTACTACGAATCCATCCTGGGCGTATACGCGACTTACAAGGGTCAGCTCGGTCTCTACTGCATCAGCCTCGTTCTCGGAGGCCAGGGTGCTGAGATGGCAACGGCTCTCGGCCGCGATGTTCTCGCCATCCCTAAGAAGGTGGATGCTGAGTTCGTTATAAGGAAGGATGACGAAACAGGCAAAGTTGCTGTTTCCGTAAGCAGAAGGGGCACGCAACTGATCGATATGAAGCTGAGACTCGGCGAGTACAACCATCCGATGACTCACCTCATATTCCAGGCTCCGTCAGCCGGCAGAGAGACTCAGGGATTTGGCTACTACTTCCACTTTGATCAGATGCCTGACGCAGAGGGCGGCAGCAAGTTCAGCACATGCCTCACCAAGGTGCTATGCAAGTATCAGTATGAAGGCTGGATCCCGGCATTCGTTGAGGACTTCAAGCTGAAGTCAAGTGTCGATGATCCGTGGGCTGAGCTGCCTGTCGAGACCATCATCGGTGCAGGCTACTCGCAGAACAATCTCTTCCTCGGAAACAGTCTGTTCTGTGAAGAAGCCGATCCTGACGAAGTAATGCCTAAGATCATCCCGGCATGGTATGACCTCTCGGCATTCGGAGTCACCGGCCGCAAGTAATGAGCAATGATCTTACTTGCTAAGCGCAGGCACCGCAACTAACTTATTGGATATCCTGACTTTTTTTCATCCTGCCTCAGCAGGAAAGCCGCCGTAACTGTTGATTTCCAACGGTTACGGCGGCTTTATATCTCTTTCTAGTACCCCATCTTCGTCATTATCCCATCCGCGTCGACCCCCGGATGTGTCAGATAGAGTCTTGCTATCTGCTCAGTCAGAGCTGTATCGAATCCGTATCTGTCTGCAATAGCCGCAGGGCTTCTGTTCTTCTGAGTCTCTCTGATCACGATTTCGATCTGTTTCTTGAGGTCAGCAGTACCGGATCCTGACAGCACGCCCGAATGCTTCTGCGGGATCTCTATGCGTGTAACGGTTATCCCGCCTTCTTCTATCACTGCAGTCGCCATCGTGATCGCCTGATGAAAGCGCCTTGGCCCACAGCTGCCCGGATTGAGCAGAAGCGTTTTGCCTTGCCTTCTTTCCTCATACTTATGGGAGTGCCCGAATACAACAAGGTCATAATCACCGAGATCATCCGGCAGATCTTTTTTCTTATGAGTCATGTATACGCGGAGGCCTGCCAGTTCAAAGTCAAGGAACATCGGGATATGCTCCGCCCAGTCCTTGTCATTATTTCCGCGGACGACATATACAGGCGCGATCTCCTCGAGCTGATTTATAATATCCTGCCTGTTAATATCACCGCCGTGAAGGATAACATCGCACCCTCGAAGGACTTCCATAACCTCCGGCCTGAGCAGCCCATGCGTATCCGAAATGATTCCAATCATAGCACTTGCCCCCACAAAAAGCGACTTCATGAGTAAGATTCTACCACACAAAGCCGCATCTTTTATCAGATGTTATCTTGCAAATAATAATAACTATCTTACATGCCTTCCTTCATAACTACAGGTGAGGATTTCCGAAATCCATCCGTATCTGTCCCGAGTCCTGTTCACACATTAGTTGTACTTGCGGTCTTTCAAGAAAGTCTGTCAGTCTTGCACTATCGTTCAGCCATGGTTTTATCTCATCTCTCCTGATCATAACAGGCATCCTGTCGTGTACCGGCAGCATCGATTCATTAGCTTGAGTGGTAAGAATCGTATAATGATGCTTTCCCTGCTCTTCATGGTATATCCCTGCAAGAAGGATCAGCTGGTTATTCAGATCAGCAAAACGGTATCTGGCTTTATACGGATCCCATTCAAAAAATCCGCTCGCCGGAATAATGCATCTTCTATTCATTACGCTGTCTGCGAACAGATTCTTCTCCAGTACAGTTTCTGCCCTTGCATTGATGACAAGACCCTTTCTGTATGGATTGCTGAATCCCCACAGCATCTCTCCGGCAAGCAGTCTCCTGCCTCCGGAGTATATTACAAGGGAAGGCTCAGACGGGAAAACATCCTGTCCGGATTCTCTGTATGGCAGATCAGAATACATAATACCTTCTGCCGCAAGCAAGTCATTCAGTTTATCACGGAAATCTCCGCCGATTACAAAACGTCCACACATGTCAGCAATATTACATTTTTTCAGTCAACATAATTGACCTCTTTTCTGCCTACGACTACCGACTTGCTGATCTGCTCGATACTCTCAGCATCTTCGAGGGTGGAAATAATATCATCATTCCTTTCAGTGTCATTATTCGAGCTAATCATTTCAAATAATAAAGCATCAACAAAGCCCTGCTCTATAAGGCGAACCTTATTTGCGCCAACAGTCTTCTCACAAAGCTCATTATATACTCTTTCCAAGTTCATAAGCCTGTTGCGGGTACTTGGTACCTCTCGTCATTGAAGGCGAGCCGCAGCCTCTTCCGAGCACAATGCCGCAGTCTTCGAACTGCATGTAGTCGCATATCTGGTTATAGTATGCCTCTGTGACCTTGAATACCGTGTCTGTGTTATCCCATGCTACAGCAAGCAGCACAGTCTTCTTGTGCATCGAAGTCAGTTCCATCGTAAAGCTGTAGAATCTGTCTATGCACATCTTGAGTGGTGCCGGCCAGTTGTAGTAGTAGACCGGCATTACGAATACGATCATATCAGTATTCACAATTAGCGGCTTGAGTTCGTTCTCATAGTCATCGTTCAGCACGCATGCTCCTGACATGCCGCAATGTCCGCATCCAAGGCACGGCCTGATGTTCTTTCTGATCACGTTATAAATAGTGACCTCGTGTCCGTTCTCCTCTGCTCCGCGAATAAATTCGTCTGCCAGCATGTTAGACGATCCTCTGATGTTACCGCTGCTTTCAAGTACTAATATCTTCATTGCTGTTTCCTCTCACTCATATATTGATTCTGCACTGATCGATATTTTGCCATATCTTCTCTCTGCTGCATCTTGCAAGCAGCTTGGTCCACCAGAGGTTAGCCTCAGTGTATGGATTAACAGGCTCACACCTTTATACTTTCTTTTTCCTGAGATAAATATTTGGCAGAACGCAAAGCACTTCATCTTCCTCATTCTTGCCTTTCCAATATACAAGGAATCTTATCTCAGAATTATAAATATCAAATCTTTTTCTCCTTAATTCTGCAAGCGACTCCATACTGCTTTTAGAGAGCTTTGCAACGCATTTATTCCCTGTGCCCAAGTCTGCAAGCATATTACCATTTCTTTCAATCAGATGCTGCCCACAATGTAAGTCGTATAGAGCTGTATGGACATATTTAAAATACCCAAGATTAACGTCTCTGTGAGTTAACTGGAGCATAGCCTCATCCGGCTCAGGATAATTATGTCTGTCATAAGGGATCGCAGTTCCATGCTTGACTATTCTATCGAATATATCTGTATTGCAGTTTATATATAGCGAGTGCCTTGCTCGAGTGATCCCAACATAAACAACATGTCTGCTCGCATCATCTCTTATTCTGAAATTATTCAGCATCATATAGACTGTATCAAATTCCCGGCCTTTCGTCTTATGGATTGTGGACACAAGAATAGTATCTTGCGAATCAGACGAAAGGTCTTCAAGTTTTGATTCCTGAATGAATTCAATAAGATCTGAATAGTATTTTTCCTTGTTTGTTTCAGCAAAAGAAGTCAGAAGCCCGAAGCATTCTGGCAAGCAACTACTGTTTCTGAACTTATTCCGGAAAGCTTCCATTGCAGTATCCCATACATCCTGCTCAATGACAGGCTGATCCTGCGGATCGCCAAGCATGTCAAAGAAACACCTTAATTCGTACAGATTCAACAGGTTAAAACCGTCATTAGACTGTATCAGTTTAGCCTTATATCCGCTTTTATTAAGGACACCCGTCATCACTAAGGCTTCATTATTTGTAGCTGTCATCACGCAGCAAGTACCACCCTTGTATGTTCTTCTGATGAGTTCCAGTGTAGGTATGACGATATTTCCCGTTGTGAACTTTGTTATCTCCACCAGTCCCGGCTCATTGTTGACCGCATTGATAGGATCATTCTTCATGCGGCTTTCCATGGTCGCAGCAAAATCATTAGCCAGCTCCACAATCCTTCTGCTGCTTCTGAAATTATCGAGCAGCTCATACTGAACTGCATCATACTTAGTAATCAGCGTCCGCAAATACTTTGAATCCGAAGATCTGAATTCATATATGTTCTGATCATCATCGCCCACTGCAATGACCCGCATATCCTCGTTGATTTCCATGAGGGCTTCGACAAGAGCAAACTCATGTCTGTTCATGTCCTGTGCCTCATCAAGGACGAGGACTGTTTTTGTTATCCTGCTTGGATCTATCTCCCCGTTTTTGATCATTGCTGTCGCTCTAGGAACAACAAACTCAGAGTCTGTTATATTACCAATTTGTCCAAGCAAATTAAAGCAGTACGAGTGGAACGTCTTGATTTCAACATAATAAGCTGCATCACCAATAAGGCCGATCAGTCTCTGCTTGAACTCTGTAGCGGCCGCTCTTGAGAAAGTAAGCATAAGAAGCTGCTCGCTTTTTACATCCTCGAGCAGCAGCAAAGAAGCAAGTTTGTGAACTAGCACTTTTGTCTTCCCGCTTCCAGGACCCGCAGCAACAACAATGTGCTGTGATCTATCATCATCAATTATCCTTCTCTGTGTCGGGGACAGCGAGTCAAATAATCTGTTGTATCGTTCCGGAGTAATAGATCTGTTTATTTCTTTATTCCGATTGCCATAGAAATACTTCCTAATAAACAGCATGTAATCCATAGCGAAATAGTCACGCACAAACTCCATTGCAGCGTCATAGTCTTTTGCCATCAGCCGAGCATATTCACCAACAATATGTATCTGCTGCCTTCGCTGAATATAGAACTCATTAAGATTCCTATAATCTTCCTTCTTGTAACGTCTATGATTGTCAGTAACCAGACGCTCAATCTGGATAGCGTTATATATAACAAGAAATCCCCCATCGAACGCCATTGCATTAATGCTGTTTAGATACACCAGGGCATTCATTATGTCAGTTGATGTGGCCTGGTGCATTTCATTAAGCAAAGAAAGCTGTGAATTATAACCCTGTTGAAGTTCAAGGATAGAAAATGTGATCTCTGATGAATTCACCTCTGCTGCCGACTTATCAAATAGGTACTTCACGATAAATCTTGCTACATTGATACGCTTGCTATATTCCTCTCTTATTGAGTCAAATCTAGGCAGTTTATCAAGCGAGAAATAAGATGTCTCACTTACTACACTTTTTGCCACATACTTCTGACTCATCCAGAAGAGAATCAGTGTTTTCATATATTTTGTGCTGGAGTTTTTTATCCCGTCATTTATGGCGTGACTGTTAAGCTCCTTAAGTGTCACCACAGATGAGTCTTGAAGAGTATCAATAAGATAGTTTTCTATAGATGCAACTCTATCCAATATTCTCTGCGCATTATTAACTTTAGACGATGGATTTATATAAACCGACATATCCATATAATCATTGAGAAGCCCGTTTTCCCTGAGTCGG
>SVCR01000078.1 GCA_015058265.1 Clostridiales bacterium | reverse complement strand
CATGAGCGATCCTGGTCACTTTGAAACCTGCAGGGATCAAAGTGACCAGGATCGCTCATGGGATCCCGGTCGGCGGAGATCTTGAATACGCTGATGAGGTAACACTCCTTAAGGCGATAGAGGGAAGAAGAGAGATCTGATGATCCGCGGCAGGAGGATCTTAATACAGGGGGGAAAATCAAGAGGAGGACTCCGCTTAGATGTATTCTGCCAGTTCTGCTGATCTGGCGGTGGATGCGGATGATATCGAATAATGAAAAAAACACTTACCCTCAGAGAAACTATCGCTGTAGCGAGCACACTGTTCGGTATGTTCTTCGGAGCAGGGAACCTGATCTTTCCGGTCCATCTCGGGCAGATGGCGGGAAGCAATTCCTGGCCGGCAATAATCGGATTCTGTGTGACTGCAGTAAGCATACCGATCCTGGCAGTTGCGGCGATCGGCAACACTCACAGCGAGGACATGCTGCAGCTTAGCAGCAGGGTCTCAGGCTGGTACGGCGTAGTACTGACTGTAGCCATGTATCTGACTATAGGACCGTTCTTTGCTATACCGAGATGTGCAACGGTATCGTTCACGACCGGGGTGGCACCGATGATGAGTGAGTCATCATACAGGATCGGGCAGCTGCTATTCACCTTAGTGTTCTTTGCGCTTGTGCTGTTTTTCTCTTTAAAACCCGGACAGATAGTGGTGTGGATAGGAAAGGTGATCAATCCGATATTCCTGGCTTTTCTGGCTATCCTCATAGTTGTGGCTATGGTTCATCCGGGAGCTCATATTTCTGAGGTGGAGCCAGTAGCTGATTATCAGACAGGGGCTCTGTTCCATGGGTTTATAGAGGGCTATGGCACTATGGATGCTATCGCCGGTCTTGTGTTCGGGATCGTTGTCATCAGAATAGTAAGGGACCTGGATGTTAAAGAAGACAGAGCTGTTGCTCGAGAGACACTCAAAGCCGGAGTCGGAGCAGGGGCATTGATGGCTCTGGTTTATATTTTTACGATCATTATGGGAGCGCAGTCCAGAGGACTGTTTGAAGTATCAGATAACGGCGGGATAGCGCTGACTCAGATATCAGGGCATTATCTCGGCTCAGCAGGAAGGCTGATACTGGCTATTACTATCAGCTTTGCCTGTCTGAAGACAGCCATCGGGTTAGTAACCAGCTGTTCGGAGATGTTTGAGAAAATGTTCCCCGGCAAGCTCACCTACAGAGGATGGGCTGTAGCATTTACGCTTTTCTCATTTGCGATTTCGAATGTCGGGCTTACCGCTATCATCGCTTATGCGGTACCGGTGCTGATGCTGCTGTATCCGCTGGCTACAGTTCTTATAATAATGGCTCTTACAGAGAAGCTGTTCGGCGGCAGCAAGTATGTGTACAGATGGGTAACACTCGGCGCTTTCATTCCGGCTGTATTTGATTTCTGCAAGACTTTGCCTGAAGGAATACAGACAGTAATGAATATTCCGGCTTTGACATCACTCGGATCAAAGCTGTTTCCGTTCTTCGATCTTGGACTTGGATGGATAGTCCCGTCATTCATAGGTCTTGCGATCGGGGTTATCATGATGAAAACTCGCGGCAAGGGACAGGGGGTATGATATGTCAATTGATATAGCCAGGAAATACCTGGAGAGCAAAGGCTATGCTGACAGGATCAGAGAGTTCGATGTGTCGAGCGCGACTGTGGAACTGGCGGCGCAGGCAGCAGGAGTGGAGCCTGCCAGAATATGTAAGACACTCAGCTTCAAGCTGAAGGACGGAACCGGCATACTGATCCAGACTGCCGGTGATGCCAGAATAGATAATAAGAAATACAAGGCCTATTTCGGCGAGAAGGCAAGGATGCTCTCGCCTGAAGAGGTCCCTCAATATACTAATCATGAGATCGGCGGCGTATGCGCATTCGGGATAACCAGAGACGATGTGCGCATATATTGCGACATCACTATGAAAAGATTCGAGAGCGTTTTTCCCGCATGCGGATCTGCCAACTCAGCGGCAGAATTCACTCCGGAAGAGCTGTTCAATGTATCCGGAGCGCTTGACTGGATAGATGTGGTCAAATTACCGGAAGAGAATTAATGTGACTCCGGCAGAGGTGAGATATGAACGATCAACATGCTAAGAATTCTGCTGATACCGGTAAGACTCGGCAAGGGTCTCTGCTGAAGCGGATCCTGAAAGGGTTCGGCGCTGTTTTAGTATTGATTGTTGTTCTTGTGGCTCTGCTGCTGGCTTTCCTGTCTGCGTCCGAGTTCAAGCCTGCAGACACAGAAGTCGTTGCAGTTGAGGGCGAGAGCAGCAGGACTGTATCTCAAGGCGATCCGTTTAGGATAGTGTCCTGGAATATCGGATACGGGGCCCTCGGTGAAGATGCGGATTTCTTCATGGACGGCGGATCAATGGTCAGAACCGTTGACAGTGCGGAGAGTCTGGAGAGCAACATGTCCGGTATCAGTAATGAGATACTGTCGCGGAAAGCGGATGTGCTATTCCTCCAGGAGACAGACCGGGATTCAACAAGATCGTTTAATGTGGATGAGCTGCAGAGCATCACAGAATCGGTGCCTGGATATTCTGTATCATTTGCTAATAACTTTAAGGCGGCTTATGTGCCTTATCCGATCCCGCCTATAGGCAAAGTCGACTCCGGGATCGCAACCTTATCTTCTTATGCCGTTGACTCGGCAGAGCGCATCCAGCTGCCGATCCCGTTCAAATGGCCTGTCAGCATGGTGAACCTCAAACGCTGTCTGCTCGTTTCGAGGCTCCCTGTTCAGGGAACAGATAAAGAGCTGGTCCTGGTCAATCTGCATCTGGAAGCGTATGATAATGGCGAAGGAAAGACGAAGCAGACGAATATGCTCGCTGATATCATCAAGGCTGAGGCGGAAAAGGGCAATTATGTCATAGTAGGAGGGGACTTCAATCAGATATTCTCCTCTTCCGATGACAGCCGTTATCCTGTTTCGGCAGATAAGTGGCAGCCGGGGAAAATACAGATAGAGACATTCGGAGACGGCTGGCAGTTCCTCATGGACGAGGATGTTCCGAGCTGCCGGAGCCTTGACCGGCCATATGCCGGAGCTGATAAGGAAAACTTTCAGTACTACCTTATCGACGGATTTATAGTCTCGGACAATATAAAAGTCAAAAAGTGCGACAATCAGGATCTCGGGTTCGTATACTCGGATCACAATCCTGTGATCCTGGATGCAGAATTAACTGTCACCGACGATCAAGCTAAAGCAAAAAGGTAAAGGACTGAGGAGAGATAGCCGGATATGAGCAGAATGGACAGATACAAAAACGGCAGCGAACCGGAAGCTGTCGTCAAAGAAAAGGCCGGAAAGGAAAAGCCTGATAGAGAAAGAAAAGAAAGCTCAGAAGTAACTCTGTTTGGAAAACTCCTGGGATTTATAGGGACTGCCATTATGGTCGTATCCATCATCGTGTGCCTTGTTCTGGCAGCTCCGAGGATCGCAGGTATCAATTCCTATATAGTTATATCCGGGAGTATGGAACCGGCTATTCCCGTAGGCAGCCTTGTCTATTCAAAGTCATGCGATCCGGAAGAACTCAAGCCGGATGATATAATAGTATTCTTCGAGACTACCGGAGGGGATACACCTGTTACGCACAGAGTCGTTGAGAACAAAGTGGCAGATGAAGAACTGATCACCAAGGGTGATGCTAATGAACAGGCGGATATCCATCCGGTCATTTATCCGAATGTTCAGGGCAAAGTCCTGCTGCATGTTCCGAAGCTGGGATATATAGCTTCTCCGCTTTCTTCGATAACCGGAAAGATCGCCGTCGGAATGGTGATACTGGCCGGATACCTTCTCGCAGAAGCAGGATCCAGATTCCGCAAGAGAAAGAAATAAGCAAATTATTCAGAACCGTTCCATAAGCTGGAGCGGTTCGCATTTTAATGCGGAAGAAAGGCGGACTATATATTCAAATTGAGCTTTATTGATGTTCTTCTGCAGTTGCTCGTATTGCTGTATGGTTCGCAGGGGAATACCGGTGAGCTCTGCCAGTTCCCGCTGACTGAGTCCTCGCTTGAGGCGAATCGACTTGAGTCCTGAGGAGCGTCCCGCATCCCGGATACAGTCGTTCATATGATCGAAGAATCGGGTCTCAAACCATGTCAGACTATCAGAAGCCTGATCGCCTGCGCGATTCGCGGCACCGGCTGCGGCAGGATCCGGAACCCCTTCATACGGACGATATCTGTTGTCGCACATTTCGGCGATGCTGCTTACCGGAATGATTTCTGTTATCTCAGAGAATGTGATACCGCGCTCCCACTGATAATGGGCAAGACATATACCCGCCCTGTATTCATTGGTCCTGTATGGATTGAATCTGCGGGATGCTGATTCCGTTCGCAGTCCGCTGCGCTCAAGCACTACATGAGAGAGTTCTGTCCCGGACATACCCGCCAGAGTCCTAATATCGCCTTGCTCGAATAAGGCAGCTGTGCCGGATGAAATGAACAGATCGAAGAACTCGTCTGCATCGTATTGAAGAATGCTCACCGAATATTCGAGCATACCTGCAAGTGATGCTTTGGCGTTTTCCAGATAGGTAATATCATATGGATGTATCATCTCAATCTCCCGTCATAAGGCTTTATCTCTTCATTAAGTATCTGATCTATATATAGACCGCTTGGGGTATCCTTTATTTCTGCGGATGAAAGACCTCTGCCGGTACGCCTGTATAAGGAACTGCGCAGATCGAGATCGCGTGACGCTTTGCGCGGAAACCAGTCCCTGCTCCATGCTATTTCATATCCGTCGAAGGTAATCCTGTCAAAGGCTCTGTTGCTCTTGAATACGAACTGCAGGCCGCTTCCGGGTCCTGAGGCCCCGGACAAAACGTCTCTCAATTCTTCGTAAGAGATCCGGCCGTTCAGAAAATCCTGAGCAAAGGAAAAGCTGCTGTCATCCGCGCGGTAACCGGTCATGATGTCATAGTTCTGGTAGTCCACGCTGAACATAGTACGCAGATAATCTATCGCGTAGTATGTCTGCCTGGTGGGCATATCGAAATCCCTGTTGTGCAGCAGGACGGTGAGCCAGTGCAGGGTGCAGTATTCGGGATTGTTCAGATCAAGGATACGAAGCCCGTTGGTCTCTATGCGGTAGCGGTTTACATAACCATCTCTTCCGCGGGAAACACTCCACTCGCTGGCAAGAGAAGGATCCTCGGTACAATAAAAACCCAGGCCGAAGTCATTGATCGCCCTGACCGCGCCGAATCTCGGTATGCGTACTATGTGTGTTGAGCCGTGAAAAACAGTCTTTATCATATGTCGTGACACCTTCCTGGTGAAAGGGTACTCCTGTAGGAGTATAAAATCAAGACAATTGGCATGAAAGCTTTGCGAATTCGGTTCCGGCATGCTATACTCCGCGTGTATTGCGGCAGCATATGAATGAGAAAAGAGCTGCCAATAAAAAAGGGAAAAGGAGAGAAACCAATGAGAGTAGTTATTCAGGACGATTATGATAAGATGTGCAAATGGGCTGCTGACTATATCGCTGATAAGATCAACGCTCATAACAACGGACCGGAAGCAGACAGACCTTTCGTTCTCGGTCTCCCTACAGGTTCATCCCCGATCGGTGTATATAAGAACCTGATCGCTAAGAATGTTGCCGGTGAACTTTCATTCAGCAACGTTGTTACATTCAATATGGATGAGTATCTCGGACTTCCTCATGAGCATGACCAGAGCTACTGGTATTTCATGCATGACAATTTCTTCGACCATCTTGTCGATATGAAGCCTGAGAATATCAATATACTTAATGGCATGACTGATGACCCTGAAGGTGAATGCGCACGCTATGAAGAGAAGATCGCTTCTTACGGCGGCATTGATCTGTTCATGGGCGGTATCGGTGTTGACGGACACCTTGCTTTCAACGAGCCTTACACATCACTTACTTCGCGTACAGGACTCAGAGATCTCACTACAGATACAAGGATCGTAAACTCCAGATTCTTCGGAAATGACCCTGAGGCAGTTCCTGCACAGGCGCTCTCCGTTGGAATCGGAACAGTAACAGACTCCAAGGAAGTACTCGTTCTTATAAGCGGACACAACAAAGCTCGTGCTATGGCTGCTGTAGTTGAAGGCGGAGTCAGCCAGAAATGGACATGCTCGGCACTCCAGATGCATAACGGTGCTATCATAGCTTGCGATGAGGAAGCATGCGGAGAACTCACAGTTGATACTTATAAGTATTTCCTCGACATCGAAAAAGGACAGAGACTGTAGATGTCGAAAACATCGATAAACTAAGAAACAAGATCCAGAACAGGAGAATCGAAAATGGGAAAGTATTTCGGAACTGACGGTTTTCGCGGTGAAGCCAATAAAACTCTTACATTCGATCATGCTATCAAGATCGGACGTTTTCTCGGATGGTACTACGGAAAGAGACTTGATAAGAAGGCCAAGGTAGTCATCGGTAAAGATACAAGAAGATCAAGCTATATGTTCGAGTATGCGCTCTGTACAGGCCTGATGGCTTCCGGAGCTGATGCATACATCATGCACGTTACTACAACACCTTCAGTATCATATATAGCAAGAGTAGATGACTTTGACTGCGGTATCATGATCTCTGCCTCCCACAATCCGTTCTATGATAACGGCATCAAGATCGTCAACAATAACGGCGAGAAGATGGATGAGGAGACGCTTCTCAGAATAGAAGCTTACATCGACGGAGAGATGGAAGTTCCTCTGGCAGAGCGTGACGAGATCGGACGCACAGTTGACTATGTATCCGGCCGTAACCGTTATGTCGGCTATCTTATCTCTATGTCCAAGTACAGCTTTAAGGACGTCAGAGTCGGACTGGATGTCGCAAACGGAGCTGCATGGCAGCTGGCAAGGGGAGTATTCGATGCTCTCGGAGCAAAGACTTATGTCATGAATGACGATCCTGACGGATATAACATCAACACCAACTGCGGGTCGACACATATCGAGCATCTGCAGAAGTTCGTTGTCGACAACAGACTGGATGTCGGCTTTGCCTATGATGGTGATGCTGACCGCTGCCTCTGCGTTGATGAGAAGGGCAATGTAGTTACCGGAGACCACATCCTCTACATATACGGACTCTATATGAAGGAAAGAGGCAAGCTCCTCAACAACAAAGTCGTTACCACTGTCATGTCCAATTTCGGTCTGTACAAAGCTCTTGATGCTGTAGGGATCGAATATGACAAGACCAAGGTCGGCGATAAATATGTCTATGAGAACATGATCCAGACAGGCAACAGG
>SVCR01000077.1 GCA_015058265.1 Clostridiales bacterium | reverse complement strand
CGGCAGCAGCTTCGGCGTCCTCTTCTCCGGCATCGCCGTCTTCCATATGGCCCAGTGTCAGTGCCTTCTCCTCACCTTTGGCGATCCTGATAATATTGGCAGCGTGCATAATCACGAGGAATACTGCCGCGCCAACAGCAAAATAGAAGCAATCCGGCTCATAATAATGGACAAAAGCCGGGTAAGCCAATGCCGCACAGATAGATCCTATTGACATCCTTCTGGTGAGAACGAACATAACGAGAGCTACGATCACGGCAGCGACCGCGCTGAGCCAGTTCAGAGCAAGTGCTGCTCCGAGTGATGCAGCAACTCCTTTTCCGCCCTTGAATCCGAAAAATACAGGGAAGCAGTGACCGAGAACGACTGCAGCGAAGGCTATCATCGATCCGGTCAGGTCGCACATATAGAAGCCAATCCTTACAGCTATGTACGCCTTGAGAACATCAATAAGAAGGACCGCGATTCCGGCATGGAGTCCTATGACTCTCATCGTATTGGTCATACCGGCATTGCCGCTTCCCTCTTTACGAATATCTATGTGATGCAGCTTTCCTATGATGATCGCAGGATTGATATTGCCTATGAGATAAGCAATAACTCCCACCAGAATGTACTGTACTGTTTCGTTGTTCATGCTCACTTTCGATCACCTCTCCTCTCACTCCATACGAATTTGATGGAGGTCCCTTCGAAGTCAAAATTCTCTCTGATCTTGTTTTCTATATATCTCGCATATGAGAAATGCATCAGTTCTCTGTCGTTGATGCTGAATGAGAACAGCGGCGGTTTGGTCCCTATCTGTGTAGCGTAGTAGATCTTGAGCCTCTTGCCCTTATCTGAAGGCGGCTGCCTCATCATCACGGCATCCTCGATGATGCTGTTGAGTCTTCCGGTCGTTATCCTCATGTTGCGGGCATCCTCTATTGCCGCGGCTTTCTCAATGATATCGTACAGTCTCAGCTTGTTGAGCACAGATACGAACAGCACCGGAGCATACGAAGCGAAAAGCAGCTCGGCTTTGATCTTCCTCTGATAGTCCCTCATGGTGTTGGTCTCTTTCTCAATGAGATCCCACTTGTTGACTACGACCATAAGCCCTTTGCCCGCTTCATGAGCGTATCCGGCGATCTTCTTGTCCTGCTCGGTCAGTCCCTCGGCTGCGTCGATCATGAGTATGCATATATCGCATCTCTCAATAGCAGCGATAGCTCTGACAACACTGTACTTCTCAATAGTGTCGCTGACCTTGCTCTTCTTTCTTAACCCGGCAGTATCGATCAAAGTGTACTCGCGATCCTTGTAAGTGAACGGTGTATCTATAGTATCTCTGGTCGTTCCGGCGATCGGGGATACTATGACTCTGTTCTGCCTGGTCAGAGCGTTTACGAGAGATGATTTGCCTACATTAGGTTTGCCTATGATGGCTATGTTGACGCTGTCGTCTCTTCCGTCATATTCATCATCAGGGAAGCCGTCAACAATGGCGTCGAGCAGATCTCCCATGTTAGTCATGTTAGCGGCACTGATAGCGAACGGTTCCCCGAATCCGAGCTCATAGAAATCGTATATCGCCTCATAAGCCTTGGACGGTGAATCGACTTTGTTCACGACAAGAATGACCTGCTTGCCTGTGCGTCTCAGCATTGATGCTACTTCTCTGTCGGCTGTAGTCAGACCGTCTTTTCCATCGGTCATGAAGAGGATCACATCTGCCATATCCATAGCCATGACAGCCTGATCTCTCATCTGAGCCAGAATAGTATCATCAGTCTTGACTTCTATACCGCCTGTATCGATAACAGCGAACTCCTTGCCGTTCCATTCCGCTTCAGCGTAGATCCTGTCTCTGGTGACTCCCGGCGTATCCTCAACTATCGCCCTTCGTTCACCGATTATTCTGTTGAAGAAAGTTGACTTGCCTACATTAGGTCTTCCGACTATGGCAAGTATTGGTTTACTCATCGAAAATTCCCTCCGCAAACTGGTGTGCATCGAACGGGATCAAGTCATCGAGTCCCTCTCCCATACCGATGAATTTGATCGGCATGTCGAACTCATCAGCAATAGTGATGGAAATACCGCCTCTTGCTGTCCCGTCCATCTTGGTCAGGATGATGCCTGTGATATCTGCTATTGAGGAGAACTCCTCCGCCTGGCTTATAGCGTTCTTGCCGGTCGTCGCGTCGAGAACGAGGAGATTCTCTCTCGATGCTTCAGGATATTCTCTCGATATCACTTTGCTCATCTTCTCGAGTTCTTTCATAAGATTGACCTTGTTCTGCAGTCTTCCCGCAGTATCACAGATCAGAACGTCAATGTTGTTGGATTTTGCCGACTGGATGGCATCATAGATGACGGCTGTAGGATCCGTACCCTCTTCATGTCTGATGACTCTGACGCCGACCCTGTCTCCCCAGGTCTGAAGCTGTTCAGCTGCAGCCGCACGGAATGTATCCGCAGCAGCGAGCATTACAGTTTTTCCCTGCTTCTTATACATATGAGCGAGCTTCGCTATAGAAGTCGTCTTGCCTCCGCCGTTGATGCCTATCATCAGGATGATCAGAGGATAGTTCTGCGACATCCTGTTCCTTTCACCCTTATCTATCAGACCTTCGATGATCTGCGAAAGCTCCTTCTTGATCTGCTTCTCTTTGATGATGTATCTCTCATTGATCGCAGTATCCAGCTCTTTCATTATGGCGTCGGAAGTGTCTATGCCGATGTCCGACATGACAAGACCCTCCTCAAGCTCTTCCATGAACTCAGGACCGAGATCCGGGTTATCATAGATGGCATTGGTGATACTGTCGATAAATTTTCTGAATGTGGATTTCTTATCAAAAAGCCCCATAGTGATCTCCTTGTTGAATATCAGATCGATATCGATCGACCATAGTTTATTTCAGGGTGAGTTCTCTGTTGATGACCTATTCCAGGCCCTCTACATCAAAGCTGTCACCCAGTTTAAGCGAGAGCATTTTGGATATACCGTGTTCCGGCATCGTTACTCCGTAGAGGACGTCCGCATGCTCCATCGTAGCCTTCTGGTGAGTGATCAGCGCGAACTGGATGTTATCGAAGTTCCTGAGGTAATCAGAGAAGTGTTCGATATTCACTTCATCCAGAGCAGCCTCTACCTCGTCGAGAATGACGAAAGGTGTCGGTTTAGCTTTGAGTACGGCGAACATCAGCGCTATAGCAGTCAGCGTCTTCTCTCCTCCTGAGAGAAGATTGATGTTCTTGAGCTTCTTGCCCGGCGGCTGAGCTGTGATCTCGATACCTGACTCCAGCGGCCTGGTCTCATCCTCAAGCCTCAGCTCCGCATATCCTCCGCCGAAGAGTTCTTTGAAGGACTCCTCGAAATTGATGACGACCTGATCAAAGTTCTCTTTGAACCTAGTCTTTATTGTCTTGTCCATGTTGGAAATGATCTCCTGCAGCTCACCCATAGCCTTGGTAAGATCGTTTTCCTGCTCAGACATGAACTCATAGCGCTTGCTGACGGATTTGTATTCCTCGATTGCTCCGACATTGACGTCGCCGAGCTCCGCAAGGCGGAGCCTGACTTCGCGCGACTCCTTGTTGCCCGACGTGATGGCGAAGTCAGGGGCTCTCATCTCGAGAGCCTCGGCGTAAGACACCTCGAATTCGTCCCAGAGCTTGTCCTTCTGAGTATCGAGCAGAGTCTCATTCCTCGCCGTCTTCACTTCAAGCTTATATCTGTCATCCCTGATCTTCTCGACCTCCTCGCGAACAGACTTCTGCTCGTTCATCAGAGCCTCGCTCAGGGACCTGTTTTCATCAGCCTGACTGTTGATATCTGCGATGCCGCTCTCCAGACTCGCCTTGGACTCTCTGAGTTCAGCCTCCCTGTCACTCGACTCCTCGCCCGAGCTCGTCAGGAGCGCCCTGGTCTCCTCCAATCCGGCAGCAGCTTCATCATAATCTTCAATAGCAGTTTCGAGTTCAGTGACCGTATCCCTGACACGCTCGATGATCTCATTCCTGGACAGGATCTTGGATTCCATCTCACCGATCCTTACCTTGAGAGCAACGATAGCTTCATTGTCAGCCTCGATAACAGGCTTCAGATCATCGAGCTCAGTCAGAAGCTTGTCAGCTTCGGCCTCGGCCTCCGCGTACTCCTTCTCAGCCGCTTCGATCTTAGCCTGATAATCCGCGATCATCGCGTCGGCCCGCTCTATATCCTTGCCTATCGTCTCGATCTCATTAGTATACCTCTCGGCGGCGCCATCACCGGCTTTGACCAGCTCTTCAGCATGATCCCTGTCCGCCTTGAGTACGTTGAAAGCGATCTCAAGCTCAGTCACCTTAGCCCTCTGATCCTCCCTGTCATCAGCCAGAGAATCTTCACGCCTTGACTCAGCATCCCTGCTCTCAACGAGCTCACGAGTTTTCTTCTCATAACCCTCGATCAGAGCCTTCAGCTCAGATATCTCCTTCTTCCTGTCGAGAAGATTGGCAGTCTTATTTGCAAACTTGCCACCCGTGATGGCGCCGAAAGCGTTGACGACTTCACCGTCTGTTGTGACGATCCTGAATCCGCCGCTCACCATCTTGGCCATGCTGACAGCATTGTCCATATTATCAGCGATGATGACCCTGCACAGCAGATAGTCTACGATCTCGCTGTAACGGGACTCTGAAGTGACCATATCCGAAGCGATACCCACGAATCCCGTGTGATTCCTTACTTTATCAGATACCGGCAGCTTGTCCGCCCTGACGGACTCAACAGGAAGGAATGTCGCTCTGCCGGAACGCGATGACTTGAGCCATCCGATGGCAGACTTGGCATCCGCATCCCTCTCGCACACGATATTCTGGAGCGACTGACCGAGAGCTGTCTCTACAGCGGTCTCATAGCCTTCAGGTACATTGATGATATCCGAAACAGTCCCGATGATGCCTGAAGAATGTCTCTGCATCAGGGATCTTACCGCATTGTTGTAGCCCTCATAGTTGGATTCCATCTCCTCGATGGTGCTCTTTCTGGCGATCGCTCTATTTGTCTTGACAGCGATCTCGTCGATCTCAGCAGTTATCTCCTGGATATGCTGATTGACCGATAAAATATTACCGGCAATCTCGAAGATCTTCTCTCTTTCGCGCTCGAGTTCGCTGTTCTTCTCTTTTATCTCATTTTCCAGTCTTTCCAGGCTGGCTCTGTTATCTGAATCAGTCTTGTCCCTGCCCTCGAATTCCTCTTTAAGAACATATCTTCTGTCCGAAAGAGTCTTCTTATAGTTGGTCAGAGTCTTGATCTCAGCGTTCCTGTTAACATTGCTGTTGTTGATGGAGATCATCTTCTCCCTGAGATTCTCGACCTTGACTGAGGCATCAGCTGATCTCCCGCTGTCCCCGTTGAATCTTATGACAGCTTCACTCAGCTCATTGCGGAGCTGCTCCATCTCGAGATCGAAGCCTCTGTCATCCGCCTCGAGTCTGCTGAGCTCTTCTCTCTCACCCGCAAGCTTCTCTTCAGCCTGAGCCTTCTCAGTCGCGATCCTCTCGAGCTCACGCTCGGCAGCCGCGAGCTTTTCCTTGTTCAGCTCTCCGCCGCTGGTTATCGTATTCAGTTCATCGATGACTCTCAGCAGTTCATTGTTCGCACTGCTGTATCTCTCGCTCAATTCCGCGTCCTTGAGTCGATTATCCTCGAGCAGTTTTTCGGTTTCTTCAAGCCTTGCTGCAGAAGCTTCGAGCTTGTTTCCGAGTTCCTCCAGCTCCAGCTTTCCGGAATCCACACTTGCAGCCAGATTATCCAGATTGTGCAGTATGATATTGATCCCGAGTGTCTTATATCTGTCGCGCAAAGCAAGATACTCGACGGCTTTCTCGGAATCCTCTTTAAGGCCTCCGATACGTCCCTCGATCTCTGCTATGATGTCTCTTACTCTCTCCAGGTTTTCCGAAGCGGTCTTGAGCTTGTTCTCTGCTTCAGTCTTGCGGCTCTTATACAGAACGACTCCCGCCGCCTCCTCGAATATCTGCCTGCGGTTCTCAGGCTTGGTGCTGACGATGTCCGCTATCCTGCCCTGGCCGATGATGGAATAGCCTTCAACACCGATACCTGTATCCATGAACAGTTCTCTGATATCTCTGAGCCTGCACTGACTTCCGTTGATCAGGTATTCGCTTTCACCTGACCTGAACATCCTCCTGGTTACAGCGACCTCTGTATATTCAAGAGGAAGTATACCCGTACTGTTATCTATGACAAGTGTGACCTCAGCCATTCCGCGCGGTTTGCGCGTCTCAGTTCCGGCAAATATAACATCCTGCATCTTGTTTCCGCGGAGCTGTTTGGAGCTCTGCTCTCCGAGGACCCAGCGCAAAGCGTCACTGATATTGCTCTTGCCGCTTCCGTTCGGTCCGATGATGCATGTGATACCTTCATTAAATTCTATCGTTACGGGGTCCGCGAAAGATTTGAACCCCTGCATTTCGATCCTTTTGAAATACAACTATAGTTCTCCCTTTGACAAAGCGTCACTTGCCGCTGCCTGTTCTGCTTTGGACTTACTCTTGCCTGTGCCTCTGCCCAGGATCTTGTTTCCGACTCTGACTTCCACGGTGAAGGTCTTGTCGTGATCAGGTCCTTTTTCGGCAATAGTCACATATTTCATTCTTGTCGAATGTACTTTCTCCTGCAGCTTCTCCTGCAGCATTGATTTGTAATCCTGACGTAACCTGCCTTCTACCGCAAGTTCGATCTTGTCCCCGAGCAGCTCAAGTATCACCCTTCTGCCCGCCTCGTATCCGCCGTCTGTTATGATAGCTCCGATAAGAGCTTCAAATGAATCAGCGAGTATAGAGTCTTTATTGCGGCCTCCGGTGATCTCCTCACCTCTGCCCATATAGATATAATCTCCGAGGCCAATATCTCTGGCTACCTCAGCCAGAGATTCCTCGCGGACTACATCCGCTCTGTTCTTTGACAGAACTCCTTCAGGAGCATCCTTCATTATTCTGAACAGCTCAGCTCCTACAGCCGCGTCCACATACGCGTCTCCTATGAACTCCAGTCTCTCGTTATTTGAAGAATAGCTCAGCCTGTGTTCAGATGAATAGGAACTGTGTGTAAGCGCATTCTTCAGAAGCGAGATATCCTTGAAGTCATAACCTATAGTTCTGAGCAGTTTCCTGATATCTCTCGAATCAACTGATCTTCTCTTACCCATTACTTACGTGTATTACTATATATCTCTTATTCTTCCTTATTGTCTCCCGATGCTTCGCTGACGAACATCTCCTCATTCTGAGTCACAGCCTCTTCTATCATACCTGTGACATCGCTCTCAACGAACGGAATCGCCTTGAGGATAGCATGATAGACCTCCTTCTCCTCCGAATTCCCGTGGATCTTGAGGACTGCGCCCTTGAGT